>CALCPB010000518.1 GCA_937897665.1 uncultured Halomicronema sp.
CTAGGCACCAAAATAAGCGGGCTCGTTTCCCGGTGTCCACTTGATGTTGCAGCCAATGCTAGGAGTTTGCTCAGGATTCAGAGTTTGACCTAACAATAGAGTGTCAATTGCCGCTCTGAGGTCTGGACCAGTGACGGGGATGCCGTTACCAGGTCGACTGTCGTCGAGTTGACCCCGATAAGCCAGTTTGCGATCGCTATCAAAAACAAAAAAGTCTGGAGTGCAGGCGGCGGTGTAAGCCTTGGCCATTGCCTGTGTTTCGTCGTAGCAATAGGGAAAAGTGAAATCCAACGCGATCGCCATTGCCTTTAAGTGTTCGGGGGCATCTTGAGGATGGGTCTGAACGCTGTTGGCACTCACGGCTAAAATCCCGACGTTCTTGGCATGATAATCATGGCCCAGTCGCGCAAGTTCATTTTGCACATGTTTTACAAAAGGACAATGCTCGCAGATAAACATGATGACAAGTACTGACTGATCCGCGAACGTTTCCAGGGAAACCGTATCCCCTGAAATCACATCCGGCAGCGCAAAGTCAGGGGCGGGTGTGCCTAGCTCTAGCATGGTCGAGCTAACCATAACCATAGTGCGTTCCTCCATGGGGGCTTTACAGTGATTTCATCCTACCAATTGCGTGCTGCCTGCGAAGCAGTATTCCTTGGTAAGGGCATCGTTACTCTCATGGGAACCCGTTGTGAGAAATTGCCGCCATAGTGATTAAAGCCCTGAGTGCTTGAAGGACTGCAGGCGCATAACAATTTTGGTTCGACCGCTGAGGTCAGTAGTGATCAGTCGCTGATTCAGACTCATGATGCTGCAGTGCGGATGCGTCACATTAGCTCAGTTGAGGGCATACACTTGGCCATCAAATAAAATGCGCGTAATACCCTTAGCCTGCAAGTACTCCTGAGTCTTATTGAGCATGACCCCATCGGGCACTTTAATGATGCGTTGGTTGCGCCGAGCAAAGCGCCGAGCCACCCGATGGTTGTCAAATACCGGTAACGTTTTGGCCTGCTGTTCCTCAGAAGGAATCAGGCCCAATTCGGAAAAATCTTTCAGTGGACAGGTAATCAGTTCTGCTAAACGATCAACCACCAGATAGCAAGGCTTTTGAATCGCGAGGTCTGCAAAAGATAGCAGATCAAGTTCTTTCTGACTAACGGGCTGAGGTAAAGTCTCTGCAGGCTCTTCAGCCTCGTTATCCCAGTCATCCTCAGTCTCATCATCCCAGTCGTCTTCGTCTTCTGCGTCCTCGTCATAGGTTTCGTCGATATCTTCTGACACCCAAGCGGCGGCATCACTGCTAGCAATTTCTGGAACGCGATCAGCCCTTTTGATCAACTTCTTCGAATCGTTAGCAGTGCTGGCAGCGCTACTCACGGTCTCTTCGGGAGCTTCAGGTTCAGCGGTAGTTTCGTCTTCCGCAACGGAGTCTTCCAGATCTGTGCTTGACTCATCCTCTGAGGCTGGCTCACCCTTTGGCTGGTCAGCTGCTTTCGTAGGGACTGCTGTTGGCGGTGCGTCCGCCTCGGCATTCGACTCACTTGACTCGTCACTTTCTGTCCCAGAGGCTGCTGTCTGGGTGCTGTCGGCGATTGCCAACTGGTCAGCAAGCGTAAACTTCCCTCGCTCGCCACCTCGCTTCCACTTCATCAATTGGCTATAGTCTTTCTCTGATAGCAGCTGCTTCAATACGCGGCTGACCGTACTGCTGCTAACGCCAAACTTGTTTGCCAAAGTTGAAGTTGTTTCTCCCGGCTGGCAGTAAATTGCGGCGATTTGTTGCTTGTCCGAATCTGAAAGTTTACGAGGTGCCATGCGGGAATACGTCGCGCCTATTTCGTAATTGCCTATCTATATTACTGCCCCGCAGTCGTTCACGAAAAACCTCCTATGCGCCACAATGATGCCTACTAAGCAATCAGCTTGCTGACTCCTTTGGTTTCTTAGCGATGTCAACCGACTGCTTTTCGCAGAGGGCAACCCGGCAGATGATGATGCATTAGCGATGCTTTAGTAGAGATGTATCGATATAGATTGATTTAGGTGGAGGCTTGAGTTACCTTTTGGCAGGCACCAGCCAGCAATTGTCTACATCGCTTCAAAGGCCCATTGAGCCACGCTGTCTCTGCTTGATCAGAGCCACCCGAATTTTGTTATGAACTCTCAAGTAACAACCGCCGCCGCACCTCAAAATTCAAGATAAGCTTAAGGACTCATAAGATTTCGCGTTCAGCGCTTTTACAAATTTTAGATATGGAATTGGCCAACAGAATTACCCAAGTCAGCCCTTCAATGACTCTCGCAATTTCAGCAAAAGCAAAAGCGATGAAGGCAGAGGGCATTGATGTCTGCAGTTTCAGCGCCGGGGAACCTGATTTTGAAACCCCTGACCACATTAAAGAAGCCGCAAAACGAGCCCTAGATGACGGTAAAACTCGTTATGGGCCAGCCGCTGGAGAATGGCCACTGAGGGAGGCGATCGCTCAGAAACTTCAGCAAGAAAACGGCTTAGACTACCAAGCCGAAAACATCATTGTTACGAATGGCGGGAAACACTCTCTCTATGAACTCATGATGGTGAGTCTCAATCCTGGTGATGAAGTGATTATCCCAGCACCTTATTGGGTCAGCTATCCCGAAATGGTTAAGCTGGCTGGTGGGGTGCCTGTCATTGTGCAAACGACTGCAGCAAATGGATACAAGCTCACGCCTGAGCAACTGCAGCAAGCGATTACCCCTAAGACGAAGCTGTTTGTGTTGAACTCACCTTCCAATCCTACGGGGAGCGTGTACGCGCCAGCGGAGATTCGCCGCTTAGCTGAGGTGGTCGTAGCTGCTGATATCTATGTGGTCTCTGATGAAATCTACGAAAAAATTCTCTACGGTGGTGCTCAACATCTCAGTATCGGAGCTGTTGGGCCAGAAATTTTTGAACGCACCATTATTAGCAACGGGTTTGCTAAAGCTTATGCCATGACAGGATGGCGAATCGGGTATCTGGCTGCCCCTCAACCTGTAATTGCTGCAATGAATACTCTTCAGAGCCAAAGCACTTCCAATGTATGTACTTTTGCTCAATATGGCGCGATCGCGGCTCTCAAAGCTCCTCAAACCTGTGTTGAAGACATGCGAGCGGCCTTTCAAAAAAGAAGAGACTACATCTTTGACCGGGTCAACGCTATTAAGGGTCTCAGTGCGCTCAAACCCGATGGCGCTTTTTACCTATACGCCAGCATCCAAGACTTAGGCTGGCCTTCCGTTGAGTTTTGTGGTGCGTTGCTGCAGCAAAAACACGTTGCTACTATTCCAGGCCAAGCTTTTGGCAAGGATGGAACGATCCGCATCTCCTACGCCAACAGCTTAGAAGCGATTCACATCGGTATGGACAGACTAAAAGCGTTTACCAAAAACCTTCAACCATATCCCGGCTAATCGGCCACCTATTTCTCCTGAACGCTTTATCTGTGGGGTTTTCAGACCTGTCCCATCCCGGC
>CALCPB010000519.1 GCA_937897665.1 uncultured Halomicronema sp.
GACCACGCACCTGGGCAATTACAGCAAGTACTTAGAGCAAAAAGCTGAGAACCGTTTAGCTCAACTTAGTGCCTATGAACGGCAGCAAAAGGACATTGCCCAGCAGCAGGCGTATATTGATCGCTTTCGCGCTAGTGCCACTCGCAGCACCCAGGCAAAAAGTCACGAAAAGCAGCTGAATAAGGTCGAGCGCATCGAAGCACCCGAATCGGACGTGCGGACGTTGAAATTTCAGTTTCCCCCGGCACCGCGCAGTGGCGAAGAGGTGGTGGTGATTGAAGAGATGACCCACTGCTATGAAGACAAAATTTTATTCTTAGGGGCTAACCTGCAAATTGAGCGGGGCGATCGCATTGCCTTTTTAGGCCCCAACGGCGCAGGCAAATCGACTCTGCTGCGCCTGATTTTAGGGCGAGAGCAACCCACCGACGGCATTGTGCGCACCGGTAAGCACAACGTGTTGCCGAAGTATTTTGAGCAAAATCAGGCCGAAGCGCTCGATCTCAATAAAACCGTGATGGATACGCTGCAAGACATCGTCCCCGATTGGAAGGTGGAACAGGTACGCACGCTACTTGGCCAGTTTTTGTTTAGCGGCGACATGGTATTCAAAAAGGTCGAGGCGCTCAGTGGGGGCGAGAAAGCTCGCTTAGCCATGGCAGCAATGTTGATTCAACCGGCGAATCTGTTGATTTTGGATGAGCCGACGAATCACCTCGATATCCCTGCCAAGGAAACCTTAGAGGCCGCTTTACGCCAGTACGACGGCACCATTTTGTTGGTGTCGCACGATCGCTACTTCATTTCTCAGGTTGCGACTAAGATTGTCGAAATTCGCGACGGTGAGCTGCGTCTTTATCGCGGCGACTATCACTATTACCTAGAGAAGCTAGAAGCGGAAAAAGAGCAGGCTAAGCGCCAAGCGGCGGAAGCTCTACAAGCGGCGAAACAAGCGGCGAAGCGAAGCAAGCAAAAAGAAAAGCAGAAATCTAAAGCGGCGGCTCGCAAAGCGGCTCAGTCTTAACGGCTGCATGACCGATTCAGGCAATTCTAGTACGGGAACAATTTAGCTCTCACGTGGATTGCTTGAGGTCGCTGCATTCGCGTTGCTCAGGTCGCCTTCTAGTACTCGCACGCGCGCAAACTTCAATCCGGTGACGCCCTGCAGAGGTTCAACTCGGCCCTGCTCAATGTCAGCGCCGACCCACCCTTCTCGCTGCAAATAACGCAAGTAGTCTTGATATTCTTGCCATTCGTCGCTGGTGGAATAGACCAGCGTCAGGCAACCGGGCTGGGTGATGCGCTCGTGAGTTTTGGCATCAAGGGCTTTGTCAATGCGCTTCTTGACGATTTCATAGCGCGTATCCCGGGTGCCGCGCACCTCAAACAGCCGCTCGGTGTTTTCGTCGTGGGTGATATCGACAGTGCAGTCTTGCACCAACACCAGATGGGTGATGTCCATTTCAGTGATGTGTTGCGCCTTGAGTCGAAAGCCCGTGCGGGCACAATCGCAGACGGCGCGCAGCTGCTCGTAGCGCAGGCTGCGCAGGTGAAAGGGGGAAAAGTTGCGATCGATCGTTTTCCCCGTATAGATCATGTGGTCAATGCCGTCGGTCGATTCGATGTCGCAATAGTGGGGCGAGACGGCCTGCATCGTGTGCTGCCAGCGCTGCCAGGTCGCACGCAGCGATAAATTAATCTGCTGCACGGTTTTGTCGTAGATCGATCGCGCTCGATAAACGCAACCCTGCTCAGGATCTTTGGCTGATTGATAGGCCGCGATCGCCGCTTGGGCCGATTCACCACAGGTGTTAAAGAAGTCGAAGTGAGCTTCCACATTATCCTGTAAGTACCGCAACAGGGTGATTTCGGCATCTACCGTGACGCCCCCCTGCAGCTGCTCAATTTTTTGCAGTAGATCGTCGCGGCACTGATGGGCAAAGGCTTGGTTGACGGCGGCGCAGACGGTGGTGATGATCGCTAACCCCAGCCGAAACTGCTCTAGCAAATCTTGCTGAATGGCGCGATTGCGCTCGTGGGACGAGCCGCGAATGTCAGAAATGCCGTAGAGCGGATACACGTCGCTGAAGGTGATCGGCGCGGGCGGCAGGCCCAACCCCCGGCGCTCTGACTCCTCTTCAAACCGCCAACGCACCGATTCATGAACGTGGTGAAAGCGTTCATTCACGGTTTGCCGCATGGCGATCGTCAGGGCCGGTGCCAGAGTTTTGCCATTGTGTTCATCAATGGCATCAAAGGCATCAGGTTGGTCACTGATTAAGCCCACCACGCCTAGCCTGCGTGCTGCATCATGCAACTGCGCCGGTTTGACCACCAACGGCAAAATCAGCATGGATTTGGCCGCTCGTGCTTGCAGCAGGGTTTCGCAGGCCGAGAGGGCAGGACTACTGAGGTCTCGCAGATTCAAGACGGTGCCTTGGGAGGCGGCCTCGAACAACACTGACCCCTGCAAAGACTCGACCGGTAGTGGATGCACCGTCCACTCAGTGCCGTCTAAATCAAGATAGATTTCAGCATGGCCGCCCTCAGCGGTGAGAATCAAACTATCCGTGGCGCGAAATAGGCGTTTCAGCAAGTGATTGGCCTGCTGAAATCGATGGGGCTGCAGAATCGACTCGCGGTCTAACAAGAGATGCATGAGCCGCTGGGTGACCTCGCGATCGCTGACGTCCATACCTTCGATCAAAATCATGCCGCTAGCTTGATACGTCTGCGGATTCAGCAGCTGCAGCGCTTTCTGAAGTGGCGACTGGGGCTGGTTGAGCTGCTGCATCACTGCTGACGCATCGGGCGGGGTGCTCCAGCAGGCATCCAGAGCCGCGTCCACAGCCGGATCGAGGGACAGCAACCGCACGTGATCACTACTCACCGTAAATTCCACAAAGCGGGCGCGATCGCCGTCGAGCGGACGCACCGACAAAATCAGCGATTCATGCAGCCAGCGCGACGGCAAGAGGTCATCTCGGTGATAGCGACGAGTCAGAATCGCATTTAAAACATGGCGACGAATGCGCTCTCGCACCCAGAGCTGATCGTCAGGTTCGAGCCGCTTCAGCACCACATCGCCCAAGGTCGGTGGCGTATCCACCATGCCCACGAGATGTCGAAAGCGATTGCTCGTCCACTCGATGCGGTGAGTCGATAAATCCACCGCAGCCACCAACAAACGACTGTGGTGCTCTAAGACTGACCACCAGCCCGGCATCGCCTGGGGCGTCTGATTTAACAAATGTCCATTGGTGGCAACGCTCGTCTGCCCGACGGGCTCAGTGGGCTGAAAGGCCATGATGGTGTCCCCTTGGTTTTCTTGACAGTCGTGCGGATTAAGCCCGCGATCGCGAGTCGAGAAAACCTCAATTGATTGATTTCGCTGAACACCCTGATGCACTTTGCCCCGTTTGCCCATTGGCTGACCGCTGCTGACAACCTCAACATCGGCTGCCCCGTTTCCAGAAACCCGCCCTTGCCTGGCGCTGTAG
>CALCPB010000520.1 GCA_937897665.1 uncultured Halomicronema sp.
TTGGGTTATGCACCCCAAAATATGGAGACTGCTCTGCAGGCGATCGCCGACGCCCCGCCTCTCAGGTCAGCCTGATGGGGCACTGCTGATTCATCTAGGAACCAACGTTGAGCCGCCCTGACGGAATGAGAGTTCCTGCCATCCGTTCATTCCTCATGTCAGCAACGCCCTTTGCCCGAATAAACCGGTCTAGAGCATGGCTGGCTTGACCTGGTTCGTACATAATGCCGCTCAGTCAAACGATACAATCCCAACCGATCAGAAGATTGGCGAGTGAAAATGAAAACGAGATCTCTGAAATCGTCCGATCGGCAAACCCCATTCAGGAAAGTCCCACTCAGCTGGCGGCAGTTTTGGACTAAATTGCTGACGGCAAAAGTGCTCAACTCATCCTTAATTCGTTAGACATCTAGACGCATAAAATCTCACTTCCGGATCTAACTTGACTTAGCAGCTAAAGATACTGGAGCGAATGAGATTTGTCGGGCGCACAGCGTAACTTTCTATTTCACAACTATGACCGTAGTCATGGTTTTTGATGTTATTCAGAACTGTTAAAAAATCATAAACCGCTGTTATCTTTCTATTAAGTCTGTTACCGCTAAAGGCAAAATACCTGGATTTCAGCATTAAAAATCCCAGTCGATTGCTGATTTATGCCGGGACTCATATTTTTTGAAATCGATTTAAGGTGTGTTTGTGGAACAATCATCTGATATCGACCAAAGCTGGTTTTTCCTCAGTCATCGTCGCTGGTTCATCGGTCTTGGCTTTGCCTGTGTATTGCTTGTGGGCGGCATTGTCTATATCTCACGCGAGCAGCCTGAAGAATTACCGGTGGCCTCATCGGTTCCCTCTCCCGTTCCGACGACCGTGAATGCTTTAGGCCGATTAGAACCGGCTGATGGGGTCATTCAGGTTTCAGCATCCAGTAATCAGGCAGTTGCCAATCGGGTGGCCGAATTACGTGTCGGTGAGGGTGACCAGGTTAAGGCCGGTCAAGTGATTGCAGTATTGAATAGTCGAGATCGCTTACAAGCGGCCCTCGCTGAAGCTAATCAACAAGTGAGGCTGGCAGAGACGCGTTTAGCTCAGGTTCAGTCAGCCACAGGGGCGGAAGCGATAGCCGCTCGCCGCGCTGTGGTGGCTCGGCTAGAGGCACAGTTGGCAGGAGAGAGTCAAGCTCAGCAGGCGGTGGTTGCTGGTCTGGAAGCAGAAGTGGAAAACTCCAGAGTGGATTTGCAAAGAAGTCGCTCACTGTTTGCCGAAGGAGCGATTGCTGAGGCTACCTTGGACACCCAGTTGCTGGCCCTTGAAACTACTCAAGAAGCGTTGAACGAGCAGACTGCTCGCACCAGTCAATTAATTCAAACATTAGCGGCGCAGATTAGAGAGGCGCGGGCCATTTTGGATCAAGAGATCACGGTACAGCCACAAGATATTGCTGTTGCCAAGGCGGAGGTAGAGCAGGCCATTGCAAGTGCCAACCGTCTACAAGCGGAGCTTGAGACTGCGTTTATTCGAGCACCCAGAGATGCCCAGGTGTTGGCAATCCAAACGCTGGTGGGAGAGACGATCGGTAATGACGGCATCGTCGAACTGGGGGATACCGCTCAGATGATTGTCGTGGCTGAAGTCTTTGAAAGTGATATTGATGAGGTGCGTCAGGGACAACGAGCCGTCGCCAGTAGTCCAACAGGGGTGTTTTCAGAAACCTTGACCGGAACAGTCGAAGAAATTGGGTTGAAAGTCGCGACCCGGGATGTTCTCGATACCACGCCAACGGCGGCTACCGATGCACGGGTGATCGAAGTCCGCATTCGACTCGACGAGCGATCGACCAAGATTGCTAACGGTTTAACTAACCTGCAGGTAAATGTTGAAATCCAGCCTGAGGAATAGAGGATATGTACGAAATGAGAAATTCGATTAAACAATAGATAACTAAGATGGCCTGCAATATTTCTCAGTCATCCCCTGACTAAAGCAGACGTTAAGCGGAACTATCGACAAAGATTTTAGGCAATGTTTAGAAGAGAGATACCTCTAGCCTGGCTACAGCTCATTCGTCGAAAAGGGCGATTTCTAACCGCGATCGCAGGCATTGCCTTTGCCAATATTTTGATCCTGATGCAACTCGGTTTTCAAAATGCCTTATATGACAGTAATACGCGCTTACATAATCGGTTAAGTGCCGATTTAGTGATGCTGAATCCAACAGCTCAAAACTTGAGTAATTTGAATACGTTTCCTCGGCGTCGCTTGTTTCAGGCCGAAAACTTTCCTCAGGTTGCTTCAACCGCGCCACTGTATGTCAGCATTGCCTTTTGGAAAAACCCGCAAACTCGTAGAGACACCTCCATTATCGTGTTGGGCTTCGATCCGCTAAGACCGGCCTTCAATTTACCCGAACTGCCGTAGCAGGCTAACACGATGCTTTTCCCAGACACGCTGCTGTTTGATCGCGAATCACGCGGCGACTACGAGGAGGCAATTACCAAGATTGCTGAGGGCGAGTGGGTGACAACTGAAATTCTAGGTCGTCAGCTTGTACTGGGTGGTCTGTATGCAGTGGGAGCCTCCTTCGTTGCCGACGGTAGCGTCATGACGAGCGACCAAAATTTTCTCCGAATTTTTAGCGACAGGCAAGCTGGTGAGGTCAGCGTGGGGCTAATTCGCCTGAAACCGGGAAGTGATGTAAACGCAACAGCAAATTTGATTCGACAAAACCTTCCAAATGACATCACGATTATGACTCGGCAAGAATTTATTGATTTCGAGGCAAATTACTGGCGCAACAGTACGTCAATTGGATTTATTTTCAGTTTAGGTGTCGTAATGGGGTTTGTCGTTGGGGTCATTATCGTCTATCAAATTCTCTACAGTGATGTCTCAGATCATTTACCCGAATATGCCACGCTTAAGGCCATGGGTTATCACAATGGCTATTTACTGAGTGTGGTCTCTCAAGAAGCTTTTATTTTGGCAGTGTCTGGTTATATTCCCGGCTATTTGATCTCATCTTTCCTTTATGACTTGACTCGTAACGCGACTAATTTGCCACTTCTGATGACATCTCAGCTTTCTCTCTTTACGCTATTTCTGACAGTTTTAATGTGTGCAATTTCAGGAGCAGTTGCCATGCGAAAGCTACGGTTAGCCGATCCTGCAGATATTTTCTAGATGTGTCGAATTTGCTCAAAGCTCAAAACAAAAGACATGTTTCGTATTGACGAAAATCCACAACTTATACATTCGAAATCTTTCCATGGATCCCGTCATCCATCCATAGTTTCTGTTCGGAATCTTAATCATTTTCTTGGGAGAGATAATCTCCGAAAACAAGTTCTGTTTGATATCAATCTAGAGATTCAGACAGGTGAGATTGTCTTGATGACAGGCCCCTCTGGGTCTGGAAAGACAACTTTGCTAACGCTTATTTGTGGATTGAGATCTGCTCAAGAGGGTGGTTTACAGGTACTGGGACAGGAGGTCTGTGGAGCCAGCCAGCGTCAATTGACTCATTTACGGCGAGAAATTGGATACATTTTCCAAGCTCATAATCTCCATCAGAGTTTAACGGCTCAGCAGAATGTGGAAATGGCATTACAACTTCATCAGCTAACGGCATCAGAGCGTCGAATCAGAGCCGTTGAGATGCTCAAATCAGTCGGGCTAGAAAGTCGGCGAAACTACTTTCCAGACGATTTATCAGGTGGACAAAAACAGCGGGTAGCGATCGCCCGTGCTCTGGTAAGTCATCCCAAAATTGTCCTAGCCGACGAACCCACTGCAGCCCTGGATAGCAAGTCTGGTCGAGAAGTGGTAACGCTGATGCAGAAACTCGCGAAAGAGCAGGGCTGCACAATTTTAATGGTCACCCATGACAATCGCATTCTGGATGTGGCTGATCGGATTGTTGAAATGGAGGACGGACATTTGCTCTCCAGTTATTCTTCTCAGTCTCAGGAGCAGGTAGCATAGCTTTCCGGCTTCAGGTTTAGAGGCTGCGATTTTTCTCAATATCGTGTTTGCTTACATAATTCAAACTAGGACAATCTGCATTTTATTGTTGCCATCAACTGTTATCTGAAAGCTGATTACATTCAAAATTATTTCGAGAAACAGTATTTATTAATCGTGAGGATAAATCATCATGTATCGTTTCTTTTTGCGTTTAATTAGCATTACATTCGGTGGAGTCGTTTTTTGTTGTGCAGACTCACTCTGCTAAGGGGTAAAGCAAAAGACCAAAAGATCGCATGAATTGAGATATTCTCAGGACGTGCACCCGCCAGGTAAGCAGGAGAAGCAATTAATTGAACTTTGGAGACAAAAATGACCTCTGCTAATCACTCATTTGGTATCGCTAGCGCCTTCTCGCTATTGTCGTGGTTGCTCTTGGGCTCGAACACCCCTGGCTCCGCCCAAGCTCTCCCGGTAGAAGTGCTGACGACTACCCCGGCAAGCGAGGTTGCTCAGACCACGCCTCCTGATGAGGAAGAGGAACAGCCCCCGAGAACTAGCTATGTGGGGCTAGGCGGGACTCTTGGCCTCAGTGACGACGGCGAAACTAAGTTGGGGAATGGCGGATTCTCTATTATGTCGCGCATCCCCTTAACGGATGTGTTGTCCGTACACACGGCGTCTGTCGTGAGTAGTGATGGCTACAGCTCATTTGCGTTAACCGGGAGTTTTCCGGTCGGTAATCGCGAGTCAGAGCAGGCAGAACTGCCTGTGGTTATTCCCTTTGCTGGAGTGGGCCTGGGGGTGGAGTTTGAAGATTTTGATATTGACCCGATGATAACTGTGGGAGCAGATATTCCGATTACTGAGAGGATCACGGGAACGACCCGAGTTAATGCCAATTTTGGTGAAGAGGGTACTGACGTTGGCCTAGTGCTCGGCGTGGGTATTCGTCTATT
>CALCPB010000521.1 GCA_937897665.1 uncultured Halomicronema sp.
CGACTTCGCGATCGCCTCGGGGGCACCGTCATGACACTCCGCAGTTCGGTGAGGAGCAAACTATAGGGTGCGTTAGCTGGTACGCGAAGTCCCAGAGTGTTTCGAAGTGTCCTCAGCCAGCGGCAGCTGCCGCAGACACTAAAGTTTGAATCGGTTTCTGCTCGCTGACTCCCGTTAGAGATGGCAGTTCACCAACCTTCCAGACAGTGGAGTGCGATGTCAACGTCTGCTGGCGATCGCCCGCCGATCCACAGTCGCCTTGGCCCACCATGACTAGGACGATCAATGGGTTCGAAGTCTAGAAAGAATGCGGTGATGTTTCAAGCAGCTACCGCAAAAGCCCTTGGCTAGGTGATTTGGGCCGGTTGCTCAGGCGCTCTGAGAGCACCTGAGCAACGACGATATGCTTATTGCGACTTATTCTGCAACTCATAGGCGAATTAAATATGTAGGCACCACGCCAAAAGGGATTTCGGGTGCTAGAATTTTTGTGAGATTGTTCAGATATCGGTTGCAGCATTTGTTCGAAGTACTAACGGGTTTTCGCGTTTTTTCATTGGCAAACTTCTCTCCGAAATTTCTCTCTCAACACTTCCTAAATTTTGGAGACAACTTATGTCAATTTACGTAGGCAACTTGTCCTATGACGTTACAGAAGAAGATCTTTCTTCTGTTTTTGCTAAGTATGGTTCGGTGAAGCGCGTTCAGCTTCCCACTGATCGTGAGACGGGCCGTGTGCGCGGCTTCGGTTTTGTCGAGCTAGATAAAGAGTCAGAAGAAGAGGCTGCCATTGAAGCGCTAGATGGCGCTGAGTGGATGGGTCGTGACATGAAAGTCAACAAGGCCAAGCCTCGCGAAAAGAGAAGCAATAGCTTTTCTCGCAACTACTAAGTCTTAAATGGCTTCTATTTAGAGAGCTGTCATTAAATCAGAATTTATCCTGACAGCTTAATAAGTTGTAAAAACAGGTTTGGACATGATGTTCAAACCTGTTTTTTGTGCGTTTAAACCCTCTGTAAGCAACATTGAATTGAGTAAACAAAGTATGTCTGGGCACAACGCTTTGTGATAGCTTTTGGTGACGGTATTGGTTCTAGTGGAGATCAGCCACTAGAGGAAACGGGGAAAGTGCAGTGAAAATCTGCCGCTGTCCCGCAACTGTGAAGGAGGTGATACCTCCCAGTCAGAATGCCCGCCAATCCACCACTGTCCTTTATTCGTCTGCGAGGTACGGATGAATCACTGCATCATTTCTAAGGTTGGAATTGGCCCCTCATCGCGCCGATTCAGAGCCACTTTATTTGTGAGAACGCTACTGGAATCGCCACCAGAATCGCATTGCATTGAGTTAGGGGCTGGCACCTCGCCTAGTGGAACCGTGCTTTCACACTAACGCCAGAAAATTCCGGGACGGCGATTTTACTGATCGGCTAAACCGATTAGCCCCGAGGGCATGTCTGGTGGTCGCCTGAGGGTACAAGCAGCGGCTCGCCTGAGAGCAAGGCCCGCTCATGCCCTATGGCCTGGGCTTTTGCCATCACCATCACCACTGACGCGCCGCCCCCGCCAGGCGTCAAAGTGACTGCAAGCTGACGCTACTGCCGTGGGTTTGGATGGGCTGCCAACAACCGTAAAACCCGATCGCAGTGCCCTCTCAGCGAGCCCCACAATCGGACACCCATAGTGCCTAGAGGATTGATCTAGGTGTCGATCGCCCCCGCGTTCAATTGTGGATTTAGCGAACCAACTGCCTGCCCGAGACTGTTTCACCGCTCTTTGGCCCGTCTCTGAGCGGCTAGCGCTGGCCGCTCTTCAGGCTGGCACCACCATTTGCCCAATTAAAATCAGCCGCGAAATTAACAATGAACCAAACCACACTTTTTGTCTGTGCTCTCTGTCGTTTCTCCCCGACCGAAAAATCGCGGCAGGGGGTGTCTGGCGGCGAGTATCTGATTGCTCAGTTACGCACCCAACTCGCAGCCCACAACCTATCGAATGCCGTGCAGCTTGAGCCCCTGCGCTGTATGGCCGCGTGCAGCCAGCCCTGCAACGTTTCGTTGGCGGCCCCTGGCAAGCTTACCTACATTCTCAGTGGTGTGGCTGCCGCCGAAGATGCCGCCACCGTGGCTGAGTTTTGTGCGCAGTACAGCGATAGCCACGATGGCCGGGTGCCCTACCGCGATCGCGCTGCTGCCATTCGTCAAGCCACGGCCTTTGTTTTGCCACCACTACCCGTCAAGGCTTAATTTCTGCGTTTGATTCATGATCCCCTCATTTTGGAGACCTTCTTACCGTGCATTAAATTCCGGTGTCGGTGATTACTGGCCTTTTAGGGTCTTGCAATTCGTCCCTCGTGCGCCATCTGCTGCAAAATCGTCAGGGCCGGCGGGTGGCTGTTTTAGTGAATGAATTTGGCGAAGTCGGCATTGATGGCGAGCTGTTGAAGTCTTGTCAGGTCTGTGATGACGAAGCAGCGGAAAGCGCTGTCGATACTAACATCGTGGAACTGGCCAACGGTTGCCTCTGCTGTACGGTGCAGGAGGAATTTTTGCCCACGATGCAGGCTTTGCTCCAGCGCCGCGAAGATATTGACTGCATCGTGATTGAAACGTCGGGCTTAGCCCTGCCCAAACCACTGGTGCAAGCCTTTCGCTGGCCCGAAATTCGCACGGGGGCCACGGTCGATGGCATCGTTACCGTGGTTGATGGCGAAGCGCTGGTGCAAGGACAGGTGGTCGGTGATCTGGCCGCCTTGACTGCCCAGCGCCTGGCCGACGATAGCCTAGAGCATGAAACCCCGATCGCAGAACTGTTTGAAGAGCAGCTTGCCTGTGCTGATATGGTGCTGCTGACCAAAACCGACGTGATTGATCGTGAGGAGCGCGATCGCGTGCAGCAGTGGTTAGCCAGTCAGGCTCCAGCTGGTGTCAAGGTGCTGCCGTGCCACCAAGGGGAAGTCAATCCTGATGTGCTGCTGGGGTTTAACGCAGCGGTCGAAGACGACCTCGACAATCGCCATAGTCATCACGACCACGAAGCCGAGCATGAGCACGATGACGACATCAACTCGGTCTGCTTAGAGCTGTCCCAAGAGTTTGCGCCAGAACTGTTAATCGATCGCCTACAAGCACTGGTACAAGCGCAGACGATCTATCGCATTAAGGGCTTTGTCGCAGTGCCGAACAAGGCGATGCGACTGGTGTTGCAAGGAGTGGGGCAGCGGTTCGACAAATTTTATGACCGCCCCTGGCGAGCGACAGAATCGCGAGCCACTCGCCTGGTCTTCATCGGTCATCGTCTGGAAGCCGAGACCTTGACCAAGGCCATTGCCGGGTAAGGGAACGGGGGGTTGGCACTGCCAACCCCCCACTAAAAATGTTGCTGGTCTCAGCCGTAATTTGAGCGCTGCCCCTTTATGAGGCAGTCATTTCAAAGAGGTACGAGTGAGCGCCGGTAGGGTCTTCAATCATGGCGAAAAAGCCCGTCTCTGGAATGGCGGTTTTAGGCACCACAATTTTGCCGCCGAGTGCCTTAGCCTTATCAGCCCACTCGCCCACTGACGGCACCGCAAAATAGGTCAGCCAGTGGGGCGGCATCTGAGGCACATCGGGGGGACGCTTGAGCAAACCGCCGACCTGCACACCGTTGCTTTCAAAACTGATATATTCCGTGCCGTTCATCGCCATGGGGGCGGCAAACTGCCAGCCCAACAGCTCCGAGTAGAACTGCAGCAGAGGGGCTGGATCGTCAACCATCAGCTCCATCCAACAGATTTCACCGAGGCCGTTGCCGATCATATTCATGGCCTCCTCGTCTTGGGCCGGTGTGAATAGGTGAAAGGTCGCTCCGGCAGGGTCACCGATGACCGCAGTGCGGCCGATCGCCGGAATGTCAAAGGCGGGGACGCAGACGCTGCCCCCTAATTCCTTAGCGCGATCGCAGGCTTTATCCACATCCTCTACGACCACATAAGTCATCCAGTGACTAGGGCCAGGAAAATCCGCCTCTAATGGCACCGGATGGGCAAAACCACCGCTGTCTGTGGCATAAAAGTCCGATGGTCCATGCCCAGGGATGTCCATCTTATCTAGCTTCCAACCAAAGAGCTGCTGATAAAAGGCCGTGGCCTGCTCAACATCTTTGGTCATCAAACTCCACCAGCAAAAACTGCCTATTTGATCCTTAAGAGCCATGAGGTTGCCCTCCAATAACGTCTTGTAGGACAATCGTACTATGCGAAAACAGCAGCGTCTAGATCATTAAGGCTTCTTACCAATCCGCTATCGGCTCAGCGTCATCCGCAACCTAGCCACACCATTGAACACTGCTGAAACCCTTGCCCATGGCTGAATTTGGATTACCTGAGCAATCCTATTCTCCGAAAATCAGCCTACGCTTGTTCTCCCTTTACCGGCTACCCGCTACTCCCCAACCCCAGAATTGATAACCAGTCAAGAAACGTCTCAGCCGCCGCTGACGGGGGGGATCAACACCACTTCGTCACCCGATTGCAGCGGCGTATCGGCTGCCACAAACTGCAGGTTGACGCCAAAGCGGGTGACATCGCGCCAGCGCTCTAGTTCTGGATGTTCGGCCAAGAGGCGATCGCACACCGCAGCAACCGTCGCGCCCTCGGGCAGTTGCAGGGTCAGCTCGGGCACACCGTAGGCTTCTTGGTAGGCGGCGAAAAGTTTGACGGTGATGGCAAGGGGAGACATGGGGGAAGGAGTGGAGGGTGAAGGAGTAGAGAGCTGGAGGGGCAGGGGAGCGGGGGGCAAGAAAATGGAGAGGGAGGGTAGGGAGTAGAAAGTACCCTGCGGCAAGGGTAACGTCCTAGGGAATGCAAAGTTGGGTGGAGGGCGATCGCCGCTCGTGGTAGCGCTATCCCAGCACGGGACGGAAATAAAACGCTAGGCCCAAAATAGCGTAGGTCGCCAGGAGCAAGGTGCCTTCTAGCCAGTTGGAACGACCATCAGAACTGATCGAGTTAGTAATGAGCACGGCCACGGCCACGGCGACGAGTTCGAGTTCGTCAAAGTTGAGATCCATCGGCTTGTCAAGCAGCCAGCCTGCCAGCACCAAAATCGGCGCGACAAACAGGGCGATTTGCAGGCTTGAGCCCACCGCCACCGAGACGGAAAGCTCCATTTTATTTTTCATGGCGACGGTCACAGCAGTGGCATGTTCAGCCGCGTTGCCAATGATGGGCAGCAAAATCACCCCAGTAAAGAGCGGTGACAGTCCCAGTTGGTCGGTAGCGGGCTCCAGAGCATTCACCAGCAGTTCTGATTCGGCGGCGACAATAAGGGTCGCCCCCACTAGCACCGCGATCCACAGCTTGAGGTTAGGCAGGTGAGCGGCTTCGACCGATTCAGCCGCTGGTGAATTGGCGTCCGGTGGGACGGCGATCGCGATCGCCGCATCGCTGTCAGCAAACTCAGCGGTGCCAGCGTCGTAGAGGTAGGTGTGAGTTTTCATTGAAAACAGCAGCGTCAGGCCGTAAACGCCGATCAGCACGATCGCCACGGCATCGGAGAGGTGTTGTAAAGTGCCTGCCGCCACCCTCGTATCAGGGGCAAAACCGACGGCAGTCGGCAGCAAAATGGCCACAACAGCCAGATTCATCGCCGAAGCATTAACCCGAGCCATCACCGGTTGAAAGCTCTGCTCTTTATATTTAATCCCGCCCAGCAGCATCGAGATCCCCTACACCAGCAGCAGATTGCTGATAATCGACCCGACAATGCTCGATTTCACCACGTTCACCAGGCCTTCGTTGAGAGCGATGAGAGCAATAATCAGTTCGGTAGCGTTGCCAAAGGTCGCGTTTAGCAAGCCGCCCCAAGACGGCCCTAACACAACTGCGATCTCCTCGGTGGCTTGCCCCATCCACCCGGCGAGGGGAATGATGGCCAAGCCAGCAGTGATAAAAACAATCAGCTCACCCCAGCCTAGATATTCAGCGGCGATCGAAATGGGCACAAATATCAGCAGCCCGTAAAAGATAAGGTTCTTGATCAACATAAAGTGACGTACAAAAGAAGATGTCAGAATAGCGCCACGCGATCGCCGCTAGCTTGTCCGATGCGGTTCAGCCTGCCAGCTTGACCGTCGCGATGGCAGCGGGGGTCTTTTTACGCCGTATCACCAGCGGATTGGCCAGCCTGATCATCGACTGACTGCTCCTCATTGTGAGTGGCCAAGTCATTCCACGCAAGGACATTGTGACCACATTCTCAAAGCCTCTAACAATTGCCATGACTGGACTTTTAGTGGTGCTTGGCGGCGGCCTGGCTGCCGTTGGCCTGTTCTTTTTATGGGCCAGTTCGGGACGGCTCACGGAGTC
The DNA here is from genome assembly GCA_937897665.1 of uncultured Halomicronema sp. GTDB lineage: Bacteria > Cyanobacteriota > Cyanobacteriia > Phormidesmidales > Phormidesmidaceae > Halomicronema. The sequence continues at coordinate 6,347 of CALCPB010000521.1, forward strand.
AGAGCTCGCCCAGCTCAAAACCACTGAGGGCGTGACGACGAAGGCAGCAGCCGATGAGTTCACGGTGGTGGCCTACAACATCGGTTATCTGTCGGGGTTGACCAACAACCAAGCCGTGACCCGCGACGAGTCGCTGTATCGTCAAAATCTAGAAACTGCAATCGCGGCACTGCAGACCGTTAACCCTGACATCTTGGCCCTGCAGGAAATTGATTTGGATGCGCGGCGCTCGTTTCGCGTTAATCAGGTAGAGGCGCTAGCAAATGCCCTAGCCTATCCCCAACAGGCGATCGCCGTTAATTGGGACAAGCGGTATGTGCCCTTTCCCTACTGGCCGCCGACCGCCCATTTTGGTGAAATTTTGTCGGGGCAGGCGATTTTGAGTCAGTTTTCCCTAATGACTCACGAGCGGCTGGTGCTTGATCGCGTGCCGGGCAATCCGTTTTATTACAACGCGCTGTATTTGGATCGTCTGGCTCAGGTGGCGACTGTGCAAATCGGTGAGCGATCGCTGGTGATCATCAACCTGCACCTCGAAGCCTTTGACGCCCCCACGCGCCAGCGGCAAACGGAGTTTGTGCTGCAGCTGGCCGAAACCTATGGGCAACAGCAGCCGGTCTTGCTGCTGGGTGACTTTAATAGCGCCGTGAATCGTGAGGCCGAAGGTGAGCCGCGATCGATTGCCACAATGTTGGAATCATCGACGGTGGCGGTAGCAGTGCCGCCCGAGCAACTAGTGCAGCCGGAGCAGCTGACCTTTCCCTCTGACGAACCGCAATACAAGCTGGACTACGTTTTTTACACCCCCGATAGTTTAGAAGTGCTGGATGTGCAAGTGCTCACTGCCGCCGCCCAGGCCTCTGATCATCTGCCGGTCGTTGTGCGGCTGCGGTTCCGATGAGCCACTGTTTGAATCCTGACTGCGTCCAGCCCCAAAATCCCAGCGACCATCGCTTTTGTCAGCGCTGTGGCTGGCCGCTACGCCTGGGAGATCGCTATGAAGCCGTCTCGGCGCTCAAGGGCGGGCAAAACAGCCGCACGTTTGTCGGCCGCGATCGCACCACGCTGGTACAGCCGCAATGTTTGATCAAACAGTTCACACCCTACGGTGAAACGCGACTAGAACAAGCTACTGCTGCTGAACGCTGGCGGCGCGATGTGGGGCATTTAGCCACTGCCAGCCAGCATCCCCAGATTCCCAATTTGATGGCTTATTTTGAGCGCGATCGCCACCAGTTTCTCGTGCAGCAATTTCTGACCGGGCCGCACCTAGAGCAGATCCTGCAGGCAAAACTCGGGCCGTTTGACAGCGACGAAGTCTGGACCTTTTTGCGGGATGTGCTGCCCATCCTGCACCACCTGCACCAAAACCGCATCATTCACCGCGACATCAAACCCACTAACTTTCGCCGTCCGCTCGGTCAGCCTCACTGGTGGCTAGTCGATTTGGGAGCGATCAAACCGTTAACCGCCACCCGCTTAGCACAGCCCGGCACCGTGGTCGGCAGTGCGGACTATGCGGCGCCTGAGCAGTTACGCGGTGAGGCCACCGTGGCGAGCGATCTCTACAGCTTAGGGGTGGTGTGTCTGCATTTGCTGACGGGGCTGCAGCCCTTCGACCTGTTTGACAGCGGCCAGGGAGGCTGGCACTGGCGCAGCATCGTGCCCGATGTGTCACCGAGTCTGGCGGCCATCCTCGATGCAATGGTGCAGCCAACCCTGCGCGATCGCCTAGCGAATGTGGCGACAGCGATGGTTCAGGTGGGCTTGCCGCCCACCGTCACGTCCCCTGCCTCCGGTGTGCGCTCTCGCGTTAGTCAGTGGATCGCTAAACACACGGTGGATCTGGCGATGCCAATATTGGCGGCGGTGTCGCTGCCCCAGTCCGATCACCTCTTGCTGCTAACGGCAGCGGGGACGGTGGTCGGGCGCTCGCTGAGTACCCTGGGGGAGTCCTTTTCTACGCTGTCGCTACAATCGCCTCAGGCGACAGCGATCGCGGCGCATCCCCACGATTGTGCCTTCATCGTGGGCACGGCCCGGGGACAGCTAGAACGCTGGCAAGGGCAGGCAGGCAGCTGGCAAGGCCAGGCGGTCGGGGCGATCGCCCACAGCATCACTCAGCTAATGTTTATCGCCGAGGGGCAGCAGTTACTCGTCGCCGATGACCACGGTCACCTTTACCGCTGGGATGCCCAGACGCATGAGATCATCGCCACCGGGGCCGCCCATGCCAGCAAAATCACCAGCCTCGCCCTGAACCACAGCAACACCGTGCTAGCTAGTGGCGACGACCAGGGACAGGTCACCC
>CALCPB010000522.1 GCA_937897665.1 uncultured Halomicronema sp.
TTGAGATGGCCTGACACCGGGGCGGCATTCGCGGGTTGAGCCGACGCTACCAGGGGAATGTGGCGATCGCTCACGGCTAATCCATGCGTCGGGTCAAAGCCGCGCCAGCCACCGCCGGGGATGTAAACCTCAGGCCAGGCGTGCAGCTCGCGACCGTCTTGGTTTTCGTCGCCCTCTTGATAACCGCTGACAAACCGGGCGGCGAGTCCGACCACCTGACAGGCGGCCATGAACAGCACGGCAAAGTCACGGCAAGATCCGACCTTTTGGGCGATCGTGACTCCGGCCAACTGCGGCTCCCCGACAGGGCGATTCAAGTACTGAAAGTCTTCATAGATTACTTGCGTCAGGCGAGAGAGAAACTGACCGACCTGACCGGCCACCTCATGCAGCAGCCCTTGAGCAAACTCCACCACCGCTGGGCTCATTACCATCCCCGATACCGGTTGCAGATACGGGCGGAGATGTGCGGCGACAGAGCTGGGGTAATCGATCGGGGCAGAAATCGCCCAGGGTTCGCTGAGATAGTTGAAAGGATTGGTGCAAAACGTTGCGACCTGGGCCTCAGTGCGAATCTGGAGGGTTGTCGTCGCCACATCAGGAAACCACAGGCGCAGGCAAGCGTTCCCTTCCACGTCCAAAATGTCAGAAATCTGAGTCGGCTGGGGCTCAATCGCGATCGCAAAGTGCCGGAGCTGCTGATGGCCATCGCTGCGGGGGCGCAGCCGGACGGTGTGAGCGCCCAGTTTTACCGGCTGGTGATAACGATAAAGCGTCTGATGAGTGATGTGATACTGCACGGCGATCCAAAGAGGTAGGAGATTTCCGAGAAAGAATATACCGACACTTTAAGGGCGAGTTTAGCGAGTCACCTTCATAATCATCGCTACCAGGAATCCGCAAAACCCGTCCCTACGGGTCTCGTCTTTGCTAGAAATCTCCTTAAGAGGCGAGGGGCACAGCCATGAAGTCTTCGTAAATGTGTTCACCCACGGTGTTGAGCTGCGTCTGCAACTTGTCGAGAAACTCGTGCAGCCCTAACTCAAACACTTCATCCATCGTCGTATATTCCAACTCCGATCGCAGCCGCCCCAGCGTCCGCTCGCTGTCATGGGACCAGCTGCCCAACGTGGTGCCGGTGATGTGATGCAGTGATCGCTCCGCCTGCAGCAAAGAAAACTGAATTGAGCGCGGAAACTCTGGATCGAGCAGCAAAAACTGGGCGATGCTGCGAGGGGTGACCCGGCGCTGGCGCTTGCGATACATCTCATAGGCACTCGCTGATTTCAGCAGCGCGATCCACTGCAGATCGTCGAGTGGGGTACCCACGTCAGTGACCGCAGGCAGCAAAATATAGTACTTCACGTCTAAGATACGCGCCGTTTTGTCGGCTCGCTCCAACAACCGTCCCAGGTGACCAAAGTGCCAGCCTTCGTTATGGGCCATCGTGGCATCCATCACTCCAGCAAAGAGGTGGCTCGCCATCTTCACCTCGGGATAAAAGCTATAGAGATGCTCCTCGGTGGTTTCGGCCTGGGCGGCTTCCTGCACCCAAAGATAAAACGTATTGACCTGCTTCCACATTTCTGACGAGATGGTTTCGCGCACGGCGCGGGCGTTTTCACGGGCTGACTTGACGCACGACAAAATCGAGTTGGGGTACTCCTTATCGAACGTTAAGAACTGCAGCACGTTTTGGGCGCTGGCCTCGTCATAACGCTCTTGAAACAGGGCCTTGTCGCCGGTGGTCATCATCACCGGTTCCCACTGCTCGGTAAAGCCGGTCACCGGCGTATCCAGCAGCAAATTGAGATTGACATCGACAAATCGGGCAACGGTTTCGGCGCGTTCAACGTACCGATTGAGCCAGTAAATCGAATCAGCCACGCGGCTTAACATGAGCTCTCCTTCACTACCCAGGTATCTTTGCTGCCGCCCCCTTGGGACGAATTGACCACCAACGAGCCTCGCCGCAGTGCTACTCGGGTTAATCCCCCTGGATTCACGTAAATATCTTGGCCGTTGAGGATGAACGGTCGCAAATCGACGTGGCAGCCCTCAAATTGACCGTCAATCAAGGTGGGCACTCGCGACAGACTGAGGGTGGGCTGAGCGATGTAATTGCGCGGCTTGGCCTTGATTTTTTCAGCAAAGGCGGCCCGTTCGGGCTCGGTCGCGTGCATGCCCATCAACATGCCGTAGCCCCCCGAGGCGTCAGTGGCCTTCACCACCAACTCGTCTAAGTGGGCCAGCACATACTCGCGCTGTTTGTCGTCTTCACACAGATAGGTTGGCACGTTGGGCAACAGCTGCTCCTCATCCAGATAGTAGCGAATCATCTGGGGCACGTAGGCGTAGATCATTTTGTCGTCGGCGACGCCGGTGCCAGGGGCATTAGCGATCGCCACCCGGCCCTGGCGATAGACCTCCATCAGCCCCGACACGCCTAGCATGGAATCAGCCCGAAAGGCCATCGGATCGATAAAGTCATCGTCAATGCGCCGGTAAATTACGTCTACGCGGCGCAGTCCCTTTGTTGTGCGCATCTGCAGATACCCATCGGCGACCACCAAGTCGCGCCCTTCTACCAGTTGGGCGCCCATCTGCTGGGCCAAAAAGGAATGCTCAAAGTAAGCCGAATTGTGAATGCCTGGCGTCAGCACCACCACACAGGGATCACTCAAGTTCGAGGGGGCCAAGTTCAGCAGTGTATCTAACAGCTGGCTGGCATAGTCATCGACCGGTTGAATATCTAGGGCATCAAAAAAGCGCGGAAACGAGCTTTTCATCACGCGCCGGTTTTCAAGCACATAGGAAACCCCAGACGGACAGCGCAGGTTGTCTTCTAAGACATACCAGCTGCCATCGCGATCTTTGATCAAGTCAGTGCCGGTGATGTGACACCAAATGTTTTGGGGTGGCTGCAACCCCATACAGGGCTCCAAAAAACCTGTCGCCGATTCGATCATCTCGCGGGGAATGACCTTGTCGTTGAGAATCTTTTGGTCGTTGTAAATATCGTGAATAAAACAGTTCAGAGCTTCAATCCGCTGTTTTAGGCCCCGCTCTAACAGCTCCCATTCTTGATAGGGCACAAAGCGCGGAATCACATCGAAGGGAAAAATCCGCTCAGTGCCCTGGTTGTCGCTGTAGACATTGAACGTCACCCCTAGCTTAAACAGCATATTCTGCGCGGCCTGCTGCCGTCGCTGCAGTTCTTCTATCGATAAAGACTCGATCCGCTTGACCAGTTCAGCCGCCGCCGGGCGCGGGGTTCCCGTCGCCATAAACAGCTCATCAAAGAAATCGCCAGGATCATAACCATCCAAGCAGGGCATGCAAAACCTCCAAGCCAATCGAACCAGTCATACTTGTTTCTCGGGTCGGCAAACCGTAACACTCTATACGCTTAATTAGCCTAGAGGCGTTGGAAAGATACGGAAACAGGGGCCGCGATCGCCCCTTCTCGACCAGTGCAATGGCTCAAATCGGCAGCGTCTGGGAAGCGCTTCCCGGCATCTCGCCCCCACATGCCACCATCGCGAGCAGGATGAACGTCGGTCTTCCCAAGCAAAATGATGGCGATATTTACGGTTCAGAAATATCCGTTAAGTCTGGCCCGTCCGGCACCGCCGTCGAATTCCACTCAATTGTTGGCATGTTCGCCGCGGCCGCTCGCAGCGCCACTTCCCAATGTTTCCGCATCTTGAGCAGGTAAGGATCACCCGCATAAAACCGGGCCTTGTTGACGATTTCAAAGCTGTCCGTTTCATACATGATGAGGTTGATTGGCGGCCCCACTGATAGGTTGGAGCGCATGGTGGAATCAATCGACAACAGCGCATATTTGGCCACATCTTCGATCGCCGATTCATAGGTCAAGGTGCGGTCCAAAATCGGCTTGCCATATTTGGTTTCGCCAATTTGCAAAAAGGGTGTCTCGGGGGTGCTTTTGATACAGTTGCCCTGGCTATAAATCATGTACAGGCCCGGCGCTTCGCCTTTCACTTGCCCCCCCAGCAAAAAGCTGCACTGAAAGTCAATCTTGTCCTTTTGCAGCCAGGGGCGATCGATTTCTTGGAGCTTGCGAATGCAGTTGCCGATGTAGCGAGCAATATCGTACAGCGTCGGCAGGGTGTGTAAGTTGGCCTCGGCGTTAACAATCAGATCGCGCTCTAGGGCGTGCAGCACCGCCTGCGTGATCGACAGATTACCCGAGGTGCAAAGAATGAGCGCCCGCTCGTGAGGCACTGAGAAATCAAACAGCTTGCGGTAAGAGGAAATGTAATCAACGCCAGCATTGGTGCGGGAGTCAGCGGCGAGCAAGATACCCTGACGGACATGAATGCCTAAACAGTAAGTCACGGGGTGAAAAGTGATGAAACAACCTGTGTAGCGCCCTCAAAGACAGCCCCATGTTGGCTGTATCAATGATTACTCACGAGTCTAGCGGAATTGTGATTAGGGCAAACCTTCTGTTTCGCGATGTCAACTCAATGATTTGAGCCATTGCCATTTCCGGCTGCTTTGCCCCGTTTAAATCGCTGGTCAATAGCAAATTTCTCGATGCAACCCATCACGGCCGCGCGATTTCCAGAACATCGCACCGTCTCCTTGGAACGAGAAAGCTTTTAGCCGCCTTTGATGCGGCTAAAGCGGTGGCTCCTAAACGAACGCAGCAAAGGCTCTCGCCGTAGAGATGTCGCTAGGCCGAATCGCCTGCCGCTTCGACGGCGGCGACAAAGCGGGTCAGTTCGTCGCTTTGATTGCCGTAAACTCCGCCGATTTGCTGTTCACAGCAGTCGATCGCAAAGTCGTTCAGCTCATCGGGGGTGATGCCAAACATGCGGCCAAAGGTGTCAGGATGCACTCGGCAAAAGTCAGGCCGGGTGTCATAAATTTGGCAGCGACGGCTGGCCTGATCGTAATTAATGCACCAACCATCTTCGCCCACCAAGTTGAGATAGTGCGCTAGCTCTTGAGCGGTGAGATATTGATCCAGATCGGGGCGATCGCTCGGATCCAGATGACAGCAGGCACCACAGCCTTGAATACATTGCCAATTCGCCATAGCGCTTGAGGATTGAGTTCCCTTAGAATTTTGTAACGTTAGTTAAACATGGGTTCCCAACTACGGATAAAATAACGCAGATAGCCTTTGTGCAAGGCCACTTGTTGTCTGGGAGGATCCATGGAGTTTATTTCTAATTTAGTCGGTGGCATCAGTTTTGAGCTGATTGCTCAGCTTACGATGCTAGCCATGATTGTCATTGCCGGACCTGTGATTGTCTTTTTGCTGGCTGCACGAGGGGGCGATCTCTAAAGGCCGTCATCATCGAAATGGCATCTGTCTTGCAGCGCCTCGTTGCCAGCCCCTTGCTGTGGGCATTGGTGCGGGCGCAGTCAGGCCTAACCGCAAAGGTTTTAGCCGTTATGATTTAGTGACGCGCCCTAAAATTTGATCTCGATTGCGGGTGAAACCTTAGTCGCCTCGACGTTTTACTCAACATCATAAACAATCGGGCACCGATGCTGACTGTGAGTACCGGTGCCCAATTTTTATGGGCCGCGACGCTAGTGGCCATCGCAAAAGATCCTGCAGGGAGGTCAAGACCCAACAGACTGCAGAGGTTGGCATGATGCAGATCGCCCTTGCCGTAATTCTGAACGACTGGCTCAACGTACAGCTAGGGTTATCTTCTAACATTCGTTGAACGGGCACGACCACAATAGCGGCCAACGTAGGCTTGGAACCAGCCCCATTCTGACCGCGCTGGTTGCTGGCTCTAGCCGGTGATGGCAACGCCTGGCTGCCAGTTGGATAACTAAGGATTCAAATTAATTGCCGCTGATTTGACCGCCAGCTGAGCGGCGATCGCGATCGCGGCAGGATAGATACGATGTTCTTGCTGCTGAATTCTGGCCTGCAGGCTAGCAGCCGTATCGTCGGCTAAAACAGGGACGGCCGCCTGCGCAATAATCGGGCCGCTATCAATCTCAAGTTCGACATAGTGAACGGTGCAGCCGGTGATTTTGACGCCCGCTGCCAGCGCCTGATCGACAGCTCGCATACCCGGAAAGCTGGGCAGCAGACTCGGATGAATATTCAAAATTCGTTGCGGAAAAGCCTGAATTAAGACAGCAGTCACACGCCGCATCCAGCCGGCCATAATCACCCAGTCAGCCCCCGCAGCTCGGATCGTTTGCACAATGGCCTCATCCAGAGCTTCTCGACTGGCAAAGGTGCGGTGGTTAAGCAGCACGGCAGGTAGCTGTCGCTGGGCGGCTCGCTCAGCCACTATGGCCGCGGGATTGTTGTAAATCACAACATCAATAGTGGCGTTAAGGTCACCACTCTCAATGGCCGCCGCGATCGCGGCCAGGTTGCTGCCGTTGCCCGAGGCTAACACCGCTAACCGCAGTGGCTCTGCTAGTTGCGGCGACAGCTCAGAAAGGTCAGGGGAAATCAACGTGCCGGTCACGGTTCACGCCCAAAAACAATCTGCATCAGCTTACCTTACCGACCAAATCGGACGATTGCCGACGGCGGTTTATTCTCCGAAGCGGGCAAGATGAGGCCAACGGATAGAGCAGTAAACCCTGATGACAGCACAAAAGTTTCTGCGGCGAGGACTGATCGCGTTGGTCAGCTTTGAGGTTGGCCTGGCGCTCACCTATATGGCTCTGATTTTCAAACGCGGCGAGGCGATTTTTCTGCTCGATTTCAACGGTCTGCGATCGCTGCCTTCTTTGTTACAGGCAGCTCATCTCTTCGCCATTGGCGGACTTTGTGGATTTTTACTCGTGGCGCGTCAGCCCCGGCGGCAGTCCTATTCATGGTTTTTGCCCTCGGCACTAATGCTGCTCTGTTTTTTTGGCGGCATTGACGAGTTGACCAAACTACACTTAGCCCTCAATCAAGTGAACTGGCAGGTGGTTTACCTCAGCCTGATGGCAGCGATTCTGATCTTCAGCTGGGGCGATTTTATTTGGCTCTGGCGTCACCACCGGCCCACGCTACTCTGGGTTTTGGCGGGCATCAGCCTATTTTTGCTAGGGAGCTTTGGGGGCGAGATGCTCAAAGACCCCATCACCAACGCTCTGAATACCCACAGTCCGCCGCGAATCGCTTTTCTGTTGAAGCATGTCCGAATTTTGGTAGAGGAATTTTCCGAGCTAATGGGCGAAACCCTAATTCTCTATGCGTTTGCTAATTTCACTTGGGGCGTGTGGTCTCAGCCTAAGACGGTGATGAGCTAGTAGCGTGCAGCATCAATCTATCCAGGCTTGGGTTTAAGGCTCATGGTCTAGGGTTCAGGTTAGAAAGGTGCAAGGTGGGAACCCGCCCCAGGGCAGGGAAGCTTTTGCCTGTTAGGACTCGGCTGTAGCGCCCGAGGCGATCACGCGCCGCCCAATCCTGACTCTGAGACAGGTCAAAAGGCGAACTCAAAAACTGGTTTAACCCGAACTGACGCTGGATAGTTTTTGGTACACCATTCCAGCAATCTGCTCCCCCCATCATCGGTGGACTATCGCTCTGGTGCTAAACTCCAATCACCCCGGCGTTGGT
>CALCPB010000523.1 GCA_937897665.1 uncultured Halomicronema sp.
GCGGTTTTCTTTCGTCTAGGCCTCAATTTTCTGCCACAATTCCACGAAACAATTTATACCAATTCTCTGAAACTGGACTACAGATCTTCCTTTCGGCTCCGCTCAAGGAACGTCGGCTGAGCGAAGTCGAAGCCGACTTGTATGTGTAGCTGTAATTTGGCGAACTGGTATTACTAGGCAATATCATCATCAAGCCTTAAATCTCGTTGGCGTGATTCCCCCCAAATACGCTGTGCCTCGATGAAAACTGCCAGATTACGCAGCTCGGAGAAATTGTCTATTGCCGGAACTCGTCGAGGCAGCTCGAATCATTTGCACCCCGAAACCGCTCAGTACCGCTTTGAATGAGGTATTGAGCAGTTGTTTGGTTCACCATCTCGTCAACCGGACGGGAGATCGCGATCGCAGCCTCCTAGAGAGCACAAAAAAAACTGGCTAATCCTAGAGTCAGGATCAGCCAGTTTCAAATATTCAATGATTTGAAACTAGTTGGCGTTGGGTTGAGCCGGACGATAGGGCAGATTCTTTGCCTCATCAAGTTTAGAGCCATCCTTTTCACCATCGGCCAGCCCTAAAGCATGGAGAGGGTGATTGAGCACATCGACCAAGTTAGCCATGGTGTAGGTCATCAGCTCATCGGGGTTGATCAAAACCCATCCTTGAGCCGTCAACTCTCTCAGCTCAAAGTGTAAGTGCGGGCCGGTGGAGTTACCGGTGCTGCCGATGAGTCCCACCACTTCACCCTGCTTCACCGTTTCACCAGGACGCACCAGCAGCCGCGAGAGGTGGGCGTACCGAGTCTCTAACGAACCATTCTCATGGCGTAAAATTACTGTCAAGCCATAGCCGCCCAGATAATCGGCCACCTGCACCTCACCATCTTTGGTCGCCACCACAGGAGTGCCTTCAGGCGCACCCAGGTCAGTGCCCGTATGAAAGCGGCGATCGCCCGAGATGGGATGGATGCGCCAGCCAAATAAAGAGGTAATCGGTGATGGCATCGCGATGGGAAATACGAATTCTTCGGCCCCTCGGCGCAGCAAGTTCAGCGTGCTCAGCCTTTCATTGAAATACTCACGACTGATCACCGTAGTGTTGCCGACGGTAACACCATTACTGCCAATGCCAATCGGCCCCAAATTGAAACCACTGCCATCAGCCCCAGCATCGTAGTTAGAGCCACCAGCTGCCGTCGCTTGAGCAGCGCTGCCACAGGCGCTAGTCGGGGCAGTTTGCCCTTGCTGCAACCGGAATTGGCAGCCGGTGGAGCGATCCGAAAAAATCAGCGAGGGGGTATCTGGCGAGGAGGTTGCGCCCAAACTGTAGTCAGTCGGATCAATAAAAACGTTGTTAAAAGTTTCGGCGGGGGGAAGCTCTTCAGCACTCGCTGCCGATTCTGCTGGCTCTGCAGCAGGCGGCGATTGAGCAGGAGCCTGTTCAAACACGATCGCAGGTTCCGGAGCTGGGCTCACAGGCACTTGAGGCTCCAACAAAGATTCCGCAGATGTTTCGACGGGAGCCATGGAAGGGACGACCTCAACCGCAGTCGGAGCCTCCACCTCAGCCTCGACTTCGGCTTGAGCGGGTAGCATCCCAAGGGTGAGGGCCAAGCTGACGGCCCCTAAGCTGCTCAACAGGCGCACCTGCTTAGAGAGCAACAAGCTTGGGGAAGTCTTGATTTCGCTGGAGAGCTGCTCCGGCTGCATACTGATTACTCCGTCAAAGACCATCGTAAACCTCAGCCATTGTAGCCCAGGCTGATCTCACCTGGCTTTAAAAATCGGGTTGTTTGGGCGCCGTCTTGATCAACAACGACGATGAGACTGCCGTTAGAAGAGACGCCTTCAACCACAGCAATGTGCCCGTCTAGGATAACCTGTTGGCCCATATGAGCCAGTTTATGCTCGTAGGCCCGAATCAGTGCCAGAGGCCCATGCTGTTGCCAGTAATAGTAGCCCTGTAGCAATCCTCTCAGCGCCACTGCCGCCAAATCTTCCAAACTTTTCACCCCGACCCGAGGCGAATCCGGCAAAAGCCGACGAATCGAGGTGGCGTTGGGGGGTAAAGGATTACTCCAATTCACACCCAGGCCAATGACGACATGCTGAAGGGCAGGTGTCGGCGATCGTGCGGCGGCCGCCACCATCGATGGATTCTGACCCACGCGACTTTCTGCCAAAATGCCGCCGACTTTTTGGCCCTGACTAACCAGATCGTTTGGCCACTTGATTTGCAGCGTGATTCCCAAGTTTTCTAAGCCTGTCGCCACGCCCCAAGCACTGGCGATCGTTAACAAATTAGCCTCGGTGATCGCCAGTTCCAGCTCCAACACTAAGGAAAGATAGAGCCCCCCAGGTGATGACACCCAGGTGCGTCCCCACTGCCCCCGACCGGCACTCTGCTGACGAGCAATGACGACGGTTCCTGCCCCTCGGCCCTGCTCGACCAGTCGCCAGGCTTCTCGATTCGTTGAGGGCAAGGAATCATAAAGACAGATATCAAGCTGTGGTCGCAAAGACGCCAGCGCCGGTAAAACCCCCAGCTCTTTAGCAGGTCGATTCAGGGCTTCGATAATGCGCCAGTGATCCACGATGTACACCCATTCTCATTGGTATGACGTCCGCTCGGCAACAGACAATTGCCACGAGCGATGAGCCCTAGAGTCTACCCAGTGCCGTGAGGAACGCCACTGCATTAAACTGCGTCTGTACAACCTGCTTTACCGACTGCCCAGCATGCAAGAATCGACCAGTGGCTCGTGGGAATGGTGCACCCATGCCGATCATCCCTATCTCACAGCGACACTCCTAAAGCGGTGGCGTCATGGCTTTTTTACCCGGATGTCTTGGCCTCAAACGCCTGAGGTCTTGAGTCAACAGCTCGCGCCCGAAGCCGTAATCTATCGTGCTCAGCAGGTTCATGGCAATCGGGTGCTGAGTCCCGATGATTTTTCTCAGGGGCCGTCAGCGACTTCGGACAGCCGACCGTCAGCCGATGCCGTGATGACCACCGGCTCGCAACAGGCGGCCTGGGTCTGTACGGCTGATTGCACCCCCGTCTTGATCGGCGATGTCGCGACAGGTCAAGTCGCCGCCGTGCATGCGGGCTGGCGCGGCACCGCTCTGCGCATCGTCCCCACGACGATGACTAAGATGCAAGCGCAAGGCAGCGAGCTCAAGAATTTGCGGATAGCGATGGGGCCCGCGATCGCGGGCCAGGTTTATCAAGTCTCAACCCAGGTAGCAATAGAAGTCGGGCGATCGCTATCGCTCACTGCCCAGAGTGACGCCGAGCTAGTAGCCCATCTGCAGGCCTTAGCACCAGCTCCGCTATTGCCGGATGAGGCCCCCGGCCGACTGCGGTTAGATGTGCGACAGATCAATGCCCTGCAGTTATTCGCTTTAGGGCTGGAACCCCAGCAAATCGTGATCGCACCCCATTGCACTTATCAAGAACCTGACCGCTTTTTTTCCTATCGACGATCTCGCGAAAAAAAGGTGCAGTGGTCTGGCATCGTCAGCTGTTGCGATCTTCAGTAACCTCGGACGCAGCACTTTGCGCTGGCGACGAGGGCGATGAGGCGGAGCGCGAGGCCGATGGTGAGACCTGGCCATTAGGAGATTCGACGTCGCCCGCATAGGTACCATTATCGGTCGTTTGCGGCAGCGGCTCCAAATTTTGGCCCACCGGCGACGGGGGTGGGGCCTCCACCACTTTGGCCGGGGGCGGTATGGCTTCCACGAGCGGCACCGTTTCGATCTCTAGCTTGGCCGGTCGACTGCCCCCCGACAAACGCTGCAGCAGCTTCGGCTTTTGATCGTGTAGCAGATAAATGATGCGATCGCCGGCTTTCCAGCCGTCACTCTCTTGTAACGCAACCCACATGTGGCGATCGCGCTTCACCAATAGCGGCATCAACTCACCGTTGCGCATCAGCGCCCGCAGGTGAGCACGCTGCATCAGCGCTCCCTCCGTCCGCAGCTGAGTTTCGCCCAGTCTCACCCTCCCCTCACGCAAATAGCCGTTCCACTGCTTAAGGGCAATAGTTGGAAAAGTCGCCTTGGTAGACGCTGATTTTTGCCCCAAGCTTCCTTTTTTTGCTGAAGTTTCCTTCGCCGCATCTTCTTTGGGCCGAACGGCGATAATCCGGGGCAGTTGAAATTCTTCCTGGGCTTGCTGCGCCACCACCGCATTGATATCACCGTTGGTGGTCATGGCCAATAACGTCCTAGCTCCGCCAATCCCTGCTTCTTCCAGCACCTCAGCATCCAGGGCACTATTGACAAACACCGACAAATTTTCCTGTTCGGCTCCGACACAGGCATCGGCGTTAGTATCAATCAGCGCCACCGGTTCGCCGCTTTCTTTAAATAAGCGAGCAATCAGCAAGCTCAGCGGGCTGCAGCCCACAATCACGGCACCACTGCCCTCTTTTTGGCCCGTCAGTCCCAGCAATCGGGCCAGCAAACTGGCCGTCAGGCCCTGCGACAGCACGGTAATAATGATGGTCAAAAAGACCAGCGCCTTGATCGCATCCCCCCCACTGATGCCCCGCTCAGTCAGCAAGATCGCAAATAAAGACGCCACCGAGGCCGACACAATCCCGCGCGGTGCGATCCAGCTCAAAAAGGCCTTTTGCCGCCAGTTCAAATCACTAGGAGCGGTGCAGATAAAGATGTTGAGGGGGCGCACCACAACCATCAACACAGTGACCGTGAGCACGGCTCCTCGGCCTAGCGCGAAAATACTGGCAATCGAGAGATCAGCCGCCAGCAAAATAAACAGCACCGAGACGGCAAGAATGGTGAGCTGCCCCTTAAAACGCCGCAGCAGGCGTTCATCGGGCACTGATAACGCTCGCAAAACAACGCCCGCCACGACCGTCGCCATCAGCCCCGATTCGTCCTGAATTTCTTGTGCTACCCCATAGAGCCCCCATAGGGTCGCCAGCACCACCAGATTGCGCAGTTCTTCCGTCAAAAACTGCGTCTTTTTGAGAAACAGACCAAGCAACGCACCGCCCAAACCACCAATCACGGCCCCCGTCCCTAGACGCACCGTCAGACCACTGATGATCAGCCAGGGATCGGCGTCGCCATTCAAAATAATGTCTAGGACGACCACGGCCAAAATCGCGCCAACGGGGTCAATGAGTACCCCTTCGCCTTCTAGCAAGGTCGCCACTTTGCGATCAACGGTGACTTGCCGCAGCAGCGGGTTGATGACGGTCGGCCCGGTGACAACCACCAACGAAGCATAGAGAAACGCCAGAGACCAGGGAAACTCTCCCAGCCAATGCGCGGCCATGCCGCCCCCTAAGAGGGTGATGAACACCCCGGTGGTAACCAAATTGCGCAGACTGTTGGAAACCCGATCTAATTCTTTGAGCTCTAAACTCAGCCCCCCTTCAAAGAGAATCAGGGCCACACAGAGGGAGACCAAAACCTCTAGACCTACTCCCAACTCTTGGGGTCGCACCAGCCCAATGCCGTCTGGCCCTAAACTCACCCCAAAGACCAGCAAGAAAATAATGCTGGGTACCTTAAGATATTCGCCGATGACCTGGGCGCTGATTCCGGCGAGGACGGTCAGGACAATCTGAATTGTGATCTCAAACGAGTTGTCCATAAGCGTTGCGCTGATCCAACAGCAAACCTGTTAGTGCAGCCGAGGCTGATGGCAGTCAGCCATCGACCTCAAGCAGCAGCGCTGTATCCCCATAAAGCTTGAGTTTGACCGAAGATTCGGTGGCAGAGAGCTCACTAATAAAATCCATACATTCGTCAAGACAAAAGCGGCCGGGTTGCTAGAAAAACCAAGGTTTCAAGAACCGCTAACCCGCTCACGAAAGCCCGGTAGATTCAAGACGGTTCAAGCGAAATCGATGGATATCGCGGCCTGAACATCATCAAATCCCATATAGTCCATCCAGCATAACACCTGATCCCAATCGGGGATTGGCAAGGGAAACCACCGCCCAAACGGCCCGCGATCGCCCCTCTATTTTCCCTCGGCAAGGGAAAGGTCCCAAGACCCATGGCGCCCCTGACGTAGGCCATAATTACAAAGACCTTGCTGTTTGACTTGCCCCCTATGTCTGCCTTCATCCGCCCTGACCTGCAGGAGTTTTCAGCCTATCATTCCCACGCTGCGGCCACGGAGCCCAAGCACGCCGACCCCATCGATCAGCTGGACACCAATGAATCTTCCTATGATCTACCGGCGCCCCTCAAGGCGAAGCTGGCGCAGGAATATCAGATGAGCCTCGCGGCGAACCGCTACCCCGACGGCGATCATGAGGCATTACACCGGGCGATCGCGGCCTATGCAACAACCTCCGCCCACTTGGACTCACCTACCGTCACCGCCGAGCACATCACCGTTGGCAATGGCTCAGACGAGCTGATTCGCTCATTGCTGATTGCCACCTGCGTCGGGCGAGCCGGGTCAATTTTAGTAGCTGAACCAACCTTCTCGATGTACAAAATCTTGGCCCAAACGCTGGGCGTTGAAGTGGTTAGCGTGGCCCGCGACGCGAATACCTTTGCCCTAGATTTGGCAGCAACTCAAGCCGCGATTACCCAGACGCCAACACCAGTGCGTATGGTGTTTATGGTGTCGCCCAACTCCCCTACAGGTAACGGCCTAACCGCAGCAGAGCTGACCTGGCTACGCAGCTTACCCACAGACGTCTTAGTGGTGGTGGATGAGGCCTACTTTGAATTTAGTCAGCAGACGACCCTGGCAGACGCGCTGCAGCGACCCAACTGGATCGTGACGCGCACCTTTTCAAAAGCCTTTCGACTAGCGGCACATCGGGTTGGCTATGCGATCGCCGCTCCCGCCATTATTGACGTGCTGGAAAAAGTGCGGCTGCCCTACAATCTGCCCAGCTTTTCTCAGACGGCGGCCTTGCTGAGCCTGCACCATGCACCAGAAATTTTGGCCACCATCCCAGAAATTCAGACAGAGCGCGATCGCCTGATCACAGCGCTACAGGCGTTACCCGATTGGCAGGTTTGGCCCAGCGACGCTAACTTTGTCTATTGCCGTCCTACGGTCAAAAGCTTGACGGACGTCTTCACTGGGCTGTACCAGCTGGGCAGCCGCATTCGCCAAACGGGCGGCGGCTTGCGCATCACGATTGGCACCCCTGCCGAAAATAACCGCACGCTGGCGCATCTAAAAACGGTTTTGGCAGGCTAAAACTGCTTTCGGGGTCCCCGACGATCCAACAATAGAGACGACTTCGGCTTGATCACATGATGATCGTGCACTAGCGCTGCCACTATGACGGCGGCAGTGATTGCGGTTAGCTTCTGAGGTAGCCACATGGAGAGAGCAGCCGGATAGTGAGACAAAGACCGCTTAAAGCCATCCAGGGTAAAAAACATCCCCCTTGAAGAACCCGGTTTCTGGGAATAGGTCAGCCGTCTGTAACCGGTGTTTCATAGAAACCAGGTTCCTTGAACACGTTGTTTCTTGGCACACTCTTGTTGCCAATGGAGTCTAATCTGATTGGCCCCGAAAGCACTTTATTTATGACGGGCTTGGCGGA
>CALCPB010000524.1 GCA_937897665.1 uncultured Halomicronema sp.
CATGTCTGAGAAGTTTTACCAGCAGGGGCTGACGACCTTTCACAACGCTTGCCAGTGGGTGCTGAGTTTGCCCTATGGTGCGAATTCTCATAGCGAAGATTCGCTCATCCTGTTTGAGGAAGGCTATGGCAACTGCACCACGAAACACGGCGCGATCGCCCGGTTGGCCCAAGAACAGGGTTTACCCATTCAGAAGAATCTAGGCTTCTATCGTCTCAATGATGAAATTGTCACCGGGGTCGATGCCTTGCTGGCCCCCTATGGCCTCGATTTTATTCCCCAGAGTCACTGCTTTTTGGTTTATGAAACCCATCGAGTAGACCTAACTGCAGGCAACTGTAACGGCAAAAACAAGACCATTGAGGACTACGACTTTGTGGTTCCAGTCGCACCTGATCTATCCCATGAGCAGCACCAAGCCTATTACGTGACCTACTTGCGGCGTTACCAGGCACTGGCTCCTCAGCTAGCCAAATTGAACGACGAAACTGTGTTTGAAGTTTTGGCAGCGTGCGATCGCCAACTAAAATATCAATGCTCGATCCTGGCTGGTGCCCTAGCCTCAGCTAGTTAAACTGATTTCTTCATCCCGTACGGGCGAGGCATTCTCGTCATCGAGGATGGTAATCATCGATAACGTTAAATCGAGACTGTCTCGCCCTAAATCCTTATATTCTCCTTCTATGACTTCCACTCACCCACCCCGCATCCTCTTTCTCTACGGCTCTCTGCGCGAACGCTCCTACAGTCGTTTGGCAGCCGAAGAAGCGGCCCGCATCATCACCGAGTTGGGGGCTGAGGTGCGTTTTTTTGACCCGCGTGGCTTGCCGCTGCACGGGGCCGAACCCGACACCCATCCCAAAGTGCAGGAGTTAAGGGAGCTATCCCTCTGGTCTGAAGGGCAGGTGTGGTCGAGTCCCGAACTACACGGCAACATTTCGGGGTTGATGAAAACTCAGATTGACTGGATTCCCCTATCGATGGGCGCGATTCGTCCCACTCAGGGCCGCACCTTGGCGGTGATGCAGGTGTCTGGGGGCTCACAATCCTTTAATGCGGTGAATACGATGCGGCTTTTGGGGCGCTGGATGCGGATGTTCACGATTCCTAATCAGTCGTCGGTGGCTAAGGCCTATCAGGAATTCCATGAAGACGGCACGATGAAAGAATCGGCCTACCGCGATCGCATCGTGGACGTGATGGAAGAACTGTATCGCTTTACCCTGCTGCTGCGCGACAAAACGGAAGAATTGACCGATCGCTACAGTGAACGTAAAGCGGCAGCCGCCAAAGCCGTTGCGGCAACTGCCCAGCAAGCAGTGCAGTGAGGTTCGCATGCCCCCCCATACGTTAACCGTATGCATCTGGTGGATTAGTCCCGGTCTGCTTGCAGGCATGCAGAAGCCCGCTGCTCACGAATTAGCCAGCCTCCTAGCGGCAGGCATCGGGGCGATCGTCTCGGTGATGGATGATCCCGCCAATTTGGACTGGTATCAAGAGGCGGCCATTCCTCACCTCTGGTTGCCGACAACTGGTGGGACTGCCCCAACCGTCAAGCAGGTGGACGATTTTTGGGCTTTTGCCACTGCCCAGCTAGACGCGGGAAAAGCCGTCGCAGTGCATTGTTCGAGTGGGCGGCGACGGACAGCGACGTTTCTGGGCGCATACCTAATTCGCTCAGGCGCGACCTATGAGGCGGCGCTCGCCGCGATCACCCAGGCTAATCCCACAGTTGAAATGCGCGCGGCCCAACTCGATTTTTTGAAAGCTTTGGCGGCCAATACCGCTGTTTAATCGACTGGCAATAGTGGATTTTCTCTCTCGCCTTTAGTCAGTGACGCATAGTTTTCCTGCAGGCGATCGCGACTGGCGTTCAGCTGTTCGGGGGTAATGAACTGTTGCTGCTCGGCCTTGATCAGTGCGGCCATCGCGGGGTAATACAAATCAGGGTCGAAGGAGATCAAAATTAGATCAATGCCAGACTGCAGCGCCTTAACAACGGCCCCAGCCACCCCATCCGCACTTTTGAAAACGGCTCCCATGCTGAAGTCATCGGTAATCAAAATCCCCTCATGACGCCACTGCTGCCGCAAAATTTGATTCACCAC
>CALCPB010000525.1 GCA_937897665.1 uncultured Halomicronema sp.
CAACGGGTTTTCTTTTTCGAGCAGGTCGTCTGAAAATCGGGATCACCCTTCCCCGAGATCCAGACAGCGCGCTTTTTGGTTCACCAGCGCACCGCTGTCATCATCGCCAGCCGCCACCCAACCCCTAGAGACGTGATGCGTTGGGCTCACCGCCGCCGCTATCCAACCGCCGATCATCGATATCGCTACAACGATTTTGACACTGCCCGCT
The DNA here is from genome assembly GCA_937897665.1 of uncultured Halomicronema sp. GTDB lineage: Bacteria > Cyanobacteriota > Cyanobacteriia > Phormidesmidales > Phormidesmidaceae > Halomicronema. The sequence continues at coordinate 212 of CALCPB010000525.1, forward strand.
ATTCTGGAATAAGTCTCAAAGCATCTTAATGCCGTTCGTTCGGTCTGTTTGTCCTGCCGCCCCTATTGCGAATACCTATCATGTCTAGCCAGCGTCCCGATGTTCTCTTCCTAGTCTTGGACACGCAGCGAGTCGATCGCCTCTCCTGCTATGGCTGCCCCCTCGACACCACCCCTCACATCGACGCCTTTGCCGCCCAGGCTACCCGCTACCAAATGGCGATCGCCGCCGCCCAGTGGACCGTGCCCTCCCACGCCTCCATGTTTACCGGGCTGTATCCCTCGGCCCACACCATGACCCAGTCTTATTCCGTGCTGCCCGATGACATCACCACCCTGGCCGAACGGCTGCAGGCGGGCGGCTACTTCACCGCTGGCTTTTGCAACAACCCCCTCGTGGGCGTCATCAATAACGGTCTACGGCGCGGCTTTCAGAGCTTTTTGAACTACAGCGGTCTGCTCACCTCGCGCCCGAACCAGGCTGGGGTTTCTTCTGGGCTGATTGGTCGCTATCGCCAGTGGTTTAAGCGACAAATTTCCGGCATCATGACCAAGCTGCAAGACGCCTTTGCCCGCTCTGACTGGTTACTGTCACTCTCGTTTACGCCGCTGATGGTGCCCCTGTGGCAAACCGCCCTCAGCTTCAAAGGCAACACTGCCAAATCCTTATAAGACACGGCCCGACTGCTGTGCGATCGCGCCGACACCGAATCAGACCAGCCGATTTTCGCTTTCGTCTACCTGATTGTCACCCACATGCCCTACCATCCCCCCCGCGCCTATATCGAAAAATATGCGCCCCACGTGCTGCGCGATCGCGACGCCCGCAACTTTTTGCAGCGCTTTAACAACGACGTTTACGGCTGGCTGGCTCCCCTTACCGGTGCCCTCGACGAGGACCAAAAAAAGACCCTCGACGGCATGTATAACGCCGAAGTCGCCTACCAAGACGAACTCCTCGGCAACTTCTTTCAAACCCTCGAAAATGCCGGTCGCCTTGACAATACTCTAGTCGTCATCTGCGCCGACCACGGCGAACACCTGGGCGAAAAGCAGCTCATGGGCCATAGCCTCTCGATTTACAACGAACTGGTGCGTGTACCTCTGATCATCCGTCAGCCTGGCGCTGCCCCCGCCTCGGTGCCCGTTGTGGATGAAGTGGTCTCCACCCGTCGCCTCTTTCAGACCGTGTTAGACGCTGCTGGCCTCGCCACCGCCACCGAACAGGCCCTCACCCTGCTGCCTCAAGCCCATCCCACCCCCGAAACCGACTACGTCTTTGCTGAAGCCATCCCCCCGCAAAACGTGGTGAACCAGATGCAAAAACGGCAGCCCGAGCTGGTGCGCGATCGCGCCTGCGACCAACCCCGCCGCGCCGTTTGGATGGGCACCCATAAGCTGATTGAAACCGGCAACCAGGCGATCGAGCTCTACGACGTCAGCGAAGACCCCCAAGAGACCCTCAATATCAGCGCCATCCTGCCCGAAAACGTCGAGGCCCTGCAGGAGTGCCTGCAATCCTTTGCCGGTGAAATCAACGGCTACGGCACCCCTATCAATACCCGCCGCGCCCCCGACTACGACGACCCCGAAGTGCAGCGCCGCTTGCAAGATCTGGGTTATTTGGAAGACTAGAAACGGTGAACGGGTAGAGAGTAGAGGGTCGAGAGTCTGAGTCCAGAAATCATGGGAGGGTAGAGATTGGGTGCCTCTAGTGAGCCGTAGCTTTGTTCGTCGACATCAGTTTAGAGGTGTATCGGATGGCTTTTGAGGGAGCGATGGCCCTGTTTGAAACCTCCAAGCAATTTCCCCATGCAGAAAAGTACTCATTGACCGACCAGGTAAGGCGTTCGTCACGCTCGGTTTGTGCAAACCTTGCAGAAGCTTGGAGAAAGCGCCTCTATGAAGCCGCCTTCGTAGCAAAATTCACCGATTGTGCTACGGAAGCATCTGAGACTCAAACCTGGATAGAGTTTGCCGTTCAATGTCAGTATGTTGATGCCGCTACTGGCAAGCAACTTAGCCAGACGTATGATCGGATTCTCGGCATGCTAACAACCATGATCCGTAATCCCCAAAAGTGGATGCAGCCTAAACCCTAAGGAGGACGGCGGGG
>CALCPB010000526.1 GCA_937897665.1 uncultured Halomicronema sp.
AACTATCCGCAAAACTTGTAGACATTCTAAAATAATTCTGTCCAGAGAATATTCGTCAGCCGGATCCAATTCACAGCTCTAAGGCCAATCATTGAGCCGCTCAAAACTGTCAGGTCGGTCATTCTCTGGCGGGTCTGGCGGCAAGGTGTCAGTGCGTAGGAGGACTTGCCCATTGCCCACAGCAAATAATTCGACTTGTAAAGGCCCAATGGTGTAAATGGGCTCTGCAGCGATTACTTGAATGTCGATCGCCCCAGTCAGGTCGTTCATCCCCTCGACAAAAGCGATCAGGGCATCGGTGCGGCCCTCGGCCACCTGCAAGGTTTCGCCCACGATGCCGTCTTGGCGAGCGCGAAACTGCAGCGAGGCCAGCAGCAAGTTGAGCTTTTCCACCAGTTCTTGGTTAGTCAAGTTGCGGGGATCAACGCTGACCGAGGCCAACTGTTCGCCGGGCTCATAGATGATTTCGTTAACGGCGGCATCGATAAATACCTGCACACAGGGATCGCCATTCGCCACAACGCAGGGCTCACCGATGATATAGTTGGCGGCCGATCGCACTCGGACGACGTAGGGTGCACCATTGCTAATGCGCTCAATCAGGCGATCAGCATCTTCTCGGGGAATGAGAATCACCGGGCGATCGCGGTCAATGCCGGGGGCGATTTCTTGAATGGCTTGTCGATTGGCCTCTCTGAGTAACTGATCGACGGCGCGGCGAGCATCGGCGCGATCTCGCACTCGCATCAGCACCGAGACCAAAGACTGGTAGCAACCCACTACGACACTGCCGCGAAAGAGCCCTTCATACTGCCGTTCTAAGGCTGTCACGTCAGCTTGTAGACTAGCCTGCTGCAACTGCAGCTCGCTGAGCCGCTGCTCGCGCTGAGCAATATCGCGATCGCGCTCCTCAATGGTGCGATCGCGCTCGGCAATCTGCGTTCGTACTGTAGTTTGCTGCTGCAATAACCCGGCTCGCTCCGCCTCTAACCGCTGAATCTCTTGCTGCAGCTGCGCCGACTGCTGTGAAACATTGCCCAATTGCCCCTGCAGCGTTTCCAGACGGGTGCGCGATTCCTGTAGCTCTGATTCCGTGGTGCGCTGCTGCTGCACTGCCTGCTGTAGAAACTGGTTGATATCTTCCAGGTCGCCCTCCGCCTGTCGCTGCTCTTGGCGAGCGGTAGTGAGGGCGGACTCAATGCCGTCTTTTTGCTGTTGGGTATTGTCGAGGTCAGTTTTGGCCTGTTCTAAATCAGACTGAATTTGCTCCAGCTCAAACACGCCAGTGCGCAGCTGTTGGCTGACCCCAAACAGCAATCCGAGGGTGGAAGCAGAAATAACGGCGCCGGTCAAAATGCTGACGACGGTCGCTGTTTGCCGAGGACGGAGGTTAAAAAGACTGAGGCGTGCTTTGCCAACGCGCATGCCAATGCGATCGCCCAGCGTAGCAATCACCCCTCCCAAAATTAATACGGCTAAAACCAGGACGTATCCTGTGGCCATGCCTCGTTACCTGCAGTTCAAATCCACTCTACTGCACTGGTTTGCAATCAAGTGAACTGTTGACTGAGATTAACCGGGTCGTGAACGGTGATCTTCTTTTTGTGGATGGCAATCATGCCTTCTTGGCGCAGATCGCCTAGCAGGCGAGTCACGGTCACTCGCGTCGAGCCAATGGCTTCAGCGATCGCCTGGTGCGACAATTTGAGGTCGATCGTGATGCCATCGGAACTGGGCAGGCCAAAATCGCGACAAAGAATCAGCAAGAAACTGACGAGGCGCGACCCCATATCGCGGTGGGCCAAGGTTTCAATCATCATTTCAGTCTGCAGAATGCGTGATGACAGACCTTTGAGCATGACCATTGCCAACTCAGGATTTTCGGTGAGGGCCGGCTGCACCTGATCAATTGGTAGGGAAAGGAGCTCAACTGGGGTAAAGGCGACGGCGTGATAGAAGCGATCGGAGCGCTCACCGGTAATTAGGGATAAAACCCAAAACACACTGTTTTCACGCAGGAGGGCCACCGTAATCTCTTCGCCAATTTCATAGCCGCGTGAGAGCTTAACGGCACCCTTCATTAAAAAATAGACGCGCTCTGCCGGATCGCCTGGAAAAAAGATCGTTTTTCCCCGTTCATAGGTTTCCACCATGGGTGGAAAGGCCCCACCGGCAAGCTGTCGAAACGCATTGGCTAAAGGTTTATCCGGTGCTGCCACCATCTTGAGTTCACTCTCGTCTGCTAGAACCGCACATTTTAGTCTTTAGTAAGTCTAGTGAAAATTAAATAGAAGAATGAGCCAGCTAGAACCGGTCGCTCTCCCTCAGCTTTTCAAAAGATACAGACCGCCGTGTATTGGATATCAATTAACGCGACTTATAAGAATAGCTTTTGTATCGATCAATACCCAATTATGGCAAACCTCTGAGAAAGTCGTTTATTTTTCCTAGACATTGACATATCCCATTCAAATTACGGTCCGGCCCACCTTGACTTCCGGTGTGTTCTGCAAAGGCGATGTTAGCGATCGCTCAGCAATCAGCATCATTGAGACTGACGCAACGTCCCTGCATATCTTTAACTTGAAGGAACGCAGCAGCGAGTGCGCTCGGCGTTTATGGCTCGAGCTCCGAATAGAAGGCAACTCCGCCAATTCGATTCATAGGGAGGATGTCTGGTCGGCATGCTTGCTGCCTGGATGCCGCTGCAGACGAAATCTAGGCCAAAGAAGCTTGGTGATGACTCCAGAGTTCAGGAGGAGTTTTGGGCAGAGGTCGTGAATGGCATCGTTATTTGGCCGCACCGCTGACACGATCTAAATATCTATCGGTTGAGTCCGGGGCTGGCCCGAGACTGGTGAGTCTTGCGCTTATGACCGCATGAGTCTTGCGAATTGTTGACCCCCTTGACCGCGACCGCCGGTCAAGGGTCGCTTGGGCGATCGCAATGCCTCTGAGAACAACACTTTTGCTATACCCGACCAAAAAAGTCGGGTATGTTTGACCCTGTTTTTGGCGCTGTGCTACTATCCGCCCAAGTTCGTTGCGAATTCAACTTTAAAGTTCATCCTGAACTAAAAGCATTGATTTCCGCTTATCCACCGCGAGAGAGAAGACAATCCCATGACTCAGGCAATTGATAAACCTCAAACCCTATCGACGGCGACTTCGCTAGGCCCGACGTTTTCGGCGCTGCGCTGTCGTGAGTGTGGTGAAACCTATGAGCTGGGTGCCAAGCATGTCTGTGAAGACGTTTGCTTTGGTCCCCTGGAAGTGGTGTATGACTACGATTTGATTCGTCAGCGCGTCAGTCGCGCCAGCATTGAGGCTGGGCCCAAGTCGATCTGGCGTTACAAAGACTTTTTGCCGGTGGCGACCGACACCCCCATTGATGTGGGCACAGGCATGACCCCACTGCTCAAGACGAACCGCTTGGCGCGGCGCTTGGGCCTCAAGTCGCTCTATATCAAGAACGATGCCGTCAACATGCCGACCCTGAGCTTCAAAGATCGAGTGGTTTCGGTGGCGCTGACCCGCGCTCAAGAATTGGGCTTCACCACGGTTTCTTGCGCTAGTACGGGCAATTTGGCGAACTCCACTGCCGCGATCGCCGCCCATGCCGGTTTAGATTGCTGTGTCTTTATTCCCTCTGATTTAGAAGCGGGCAAGGTTTTAGGCACGTTGATCTATAACCCCACTCTGATGGCGGTGAGAGGCAACTATGACCAGGTCAACCGACTTTGTTCTGAGGTGGCCAATACTCAGGGCTGGGGTTTCGTCAACATCAACCTGCGTCCTTACTATTCTGAAGGGTCGAAAACCTTAGGCTATGAAGTGGCCGAGCAATTAGGATGGCAGCTGCCCGACCACATCGTTGCACCGCTAGCCTCGGGTTCACTCTTTTCGAAAATCCACAAAGGCTTCCAAGAGTTCATCAAAACCGGCTTAGTGGAAGATAAGGCCGTCCGCTTTAGCGGCGCTCAGGCCGAGGGCTGTTCGCCCATTTCGCAAGCGTTCAAAGAAGGTCGCGACTTTGTAACGCCAGTGAAGCCCAACACGATCGCCAAATCGATCGCCATTGGCAACCCTGCTGACGGCATCTACGCTCTCGACATTGCCCGTAAAACGAACGGCAACATCGAAGATGTCACCGATGCGGAAATCATTGATGGCATGAAGCTACTTGCCGAAACCGAAGGCATCTTTACTGAAACGGCGGGAGGCACCACTATTGCCGTGCTGAAGAAGCTAGTGGAAGCAGGCAAAATTAATCCTGATGAAACCACTGTGGCTTACATCACTGGCAATGGCCTCAAAACCCAGGAAGCGGTGCAGGGTTATATCGGTGAGCCGTTGACGATTGATCCCAAGCTAGAAAGTTTTGAGCGGGCCTTAGAGCGGGCTCGCACCCTAGAGCGTTTGGACTGGCAACAAACCTCTGTATAAAGCGTTTTCTTTGAGTTTTCTGGAGTTGCTCCGTGAAAACTCACTCTCGCGTAGTCGCAGCCTGCCTTTGTTGACACAAACAGGGGTAGGCTGTTTTATCTGATGACAAAGGACGAGCGATCGCCTTGACCGGGATTCGTGACCGGAATTCATTGTTACCTGCTGATTTTTGATTGAGCTATGGCCATTAAAGTTCTCATTCCTACTCCGCTGCAAAAGTTCACCAACAACGAAGCTACTGTCGAGTGCGACGCGGGCAGTGTTGTTGCCCTAATGGATACCTTAGAGGGACATTTTCCAGGCATTAAGGCGCGCCTCTGCGATGACCAGGGTGAGCTGCGACGGTTCGTCAACTTCTATGTCAACAGCGAAGACATTCGCTTTTTAGACGGCAAAGAGACCCCTCTAAAAGATGGCGACGAAGTCAGCATCGTGCCTGCGGTGGCAGGTGGTTAGACCATCATCATTCAACGTGACAGAAACTTGCTCTGCAAGGGTTGGCACTGCCAATTCTTGCAGGTGAGACATGCCAATTTGAGCTGGGCAACCGCTAGCACTGCCTGGCAGAAGCCTCCCTACCCTTAGAGGGTTGCCCAGCTCAAATCACAAACCTTACACCTAAGTCATTGCTAATAGTGGTGATATTCGCTCGACTAGCTGCCCGCCCAGAAGTCAGTAATGTCGTAGCCCAGATCGCGAATCATCTCGCGTAAGAGAGACATGCTCAGGCCGACAACATTGGTGTAGCAACCATCGATTTTTTCGACTAGGATGCTGCCCTTGCCATCGATCGCAAACGCACCGGCACAGTTCAACGGTTCACCCGTGGCGACATAGTCTCTGATCTGGCGATCGCTCACGTAAGCAAAATAGACCTGCGTGACCCGACACTGCACGATTGATTTTTGGCGAGCGGTATCAATCAGAGCATGGCCGGTATAAAGTTCGCCGCGCTTGCCGCGCATCTCTTGCCAGCGAAAGATCGCTTCTTCTGGCCCGTCTGGCTTGCCATAAATCTGGCCGTTAAAGACTAGAACCGAGTCACACCCCAATACCAGCGCCTTGCTAAATTGCGGCGCGACGGTTTCGGCTTTGCTTTGAGCTAGCGTATTGACGAGGTCGGCTGGATCCGATAGCTGTACCTGATCTTCATCAAATTTACTCGGACAAACAAAGGCGGCTAGCCCCGCATCGGCGAGTAGTCGGCGACGGGCGATCGAGGCAGAGGCAAGTACAAACTGTAGGTCTTCCATAGGGGCGGTGGCGAGGGTGGTCGACCTCGCGATGTGCTAACTCGATTTTCAGACTAGCGCTAAAGGGGGCTAGCGTTGATGTCTTAACGGTTGCGCCATCCAGCCAAAGCAAATCAGGTTTCAGACTAGGTAAGAGGGCAATGGCTTGGAAGGACAAGATTGCCTGAGGGGGGCCATAGTGAAGCCTTCGCACTTCCCCGGCGCATCATGCTGAAAGGCATGCTCCGGAGGGCCATACAGCATTTACTAACGAGTACAGACTTGTTGAGAAATTGCCTAATCTACTGCGAATGAGGCGACCGCTTGCTTCATCATGTCAGATACTTTATCCCAGCGTTCCTCTTCTGTGGAGGCATTAAAGGTAAATAGCTTGTCACGGCGAACCACGACGCTGGCTAAGTTGTGGCGCACGCCAGAA
>CALCPB010000527.1 GCA_937897665.1 uncultured Halomicronema sp.
GGGGCCGTTTCGTCGATCGGCGTTACCATCGGGGCGCGGGTCGAGCTGATTCGTCAGATCACCGAGTCCGGCCTATCGATTTGGCTAGCCATGCGCATTTTTGGCTTGCGACTGCCGGAATTCGTGGTGTTGTCATTTCCCATGTCAACGCTGTTGGCCACCATGATGACCTACAGCCGGTTGTCTGCCGATAGTGAGCTGGTAGCCCTGCGGGGCTGTGGCGTTAGCGTTCGCCGCATCGTTGCCCCGGCCATCATCCTGAGTTTTTTCGTCACGGGCCTGACCTTTGCCTTTAACGAGTTCATTACTCCGACGGCGAACTATCAGGCTTCAGTGGCGTTGGAGCGCGCCCTCAATTCCGAAAGCCCGCCCTTTCGTGAGCGCAATATCCTCTACCGCGAGTTTCAAGAAGCCGCCGATGATGACGATGCTACTGAGATGTCGCGCCTGTTTTACGCCCGGCGGTTCGACGGTAATACGATGTACGGCTTGACGGTGCTAGATTTCACTCAAGAGGGGTTGAGTCAGGTGGTGAGTGCGGATGCGGCTACCTTCAATCTGCAGACCAACATCTGGAATTTTTACGACGGCACACTGTACGCCGTTTCACCTGACGGGTCGTTTCGTCATATCGTCAAGTTTGAAACCCAGGAAATTCAGCTACCCCGAGCCCCCTTTGACATTGCCAGCCGGACTAAAAGCGACTCAGAAATGAACATTGCGGAAGCGTCGCGTTACCTCAACGACGTGATTCGGCAAACGGGGGATGAAAAATCGATTCGCACGTGGCAGATTCGGATTCAGCAAAAGTATGCGTTGCCCTTTGTTTGTGTGGTGTTTGGCTTAGTGGGAGCCGCGTTGGGGGTACGACCACAGCGCACCGGTCGGGCCACCAGCTTCGGCATTAGCGTCATCATCATTTTTGGCTACTATCTATTTGCCTTTATTTCAAATGCTATGGGCGAAGTGGGCGTACTGTCGCCGTTCATGTCGGCCTGGCTGCCGACGTTTCTCGGGCTGGGCATTGGCGGTTTTCTGCTGCTGCGGGCGTCTAATTGACGGCGCGCCAAAAGAAAGTGTAGTTGGTTCGTTCGCCATGCCTTGATGCCGCTGCCATGGGCTAGCAAGCTGAGGAGCGAGCCAATTTGAGCGCAGGACTTTAGCCGCAGGACTAAGGCAAGAGTCTCTTGAATTCCCCAACTTGAGAGATGGCATCCCGTCTCCCCCTAGCTTAAGGATTGAGGGGGAGACAGCGGATGCACCCGCATCAGCCCAGAAAGCTCTGGGATTTCTTTTGCCACTGTCACAAAAGAACCCCGAGAACGACTCAGCATTGGGTCGTTCTCGGGGTTCTTGAGGATTAATGCCTCAATTCAGTTGGCGATCGCATCACCCGGTGCGATCGCCGACCGGATAGTTAGTCCAGCGGAATGTAGCTGGGCTCAATATCAAGGGGCTTATAGCCAGCTGCAATGCAGGTCGTTAAAGACTCTTCAGTGGTGTAGTCAACTTCGTTCGCAATGCCTACAACGCAGGCCGCATAGCGCTCTGGCAAAATGGTGCGATGGCAATGCTCTAGCACCATCTCGGAATCGTTCACCACGAGGTCAGCGTGAATGTTCGAGACACAGGTCGCGACTTCGTCGGGGCGGCGATCGCGGCTGCAGGCGACGAGGGCTGATTCTGGCAGCACGGCTGAGGCATTTAGGACGCCCGAGACACAGCTAGAGATCTCGGTTGGTCGATAGGACATGGCGCAGGCCGTTGCCGCCGCATCGGGTGCAATGCCAGCGTCTAACAGCTCGCTGGCGCAGTTGTCGTAATCAAAATCGGTGGCTTGCGCCTGAGCGGGACTCGTCATCAGGGAGAAAGCACTCCCGGCGATTAGACCCATCGTCGCCAACGGCATCATTGGATACTGGAAAAGTGCGAGCGAGCGAGAAAAATAGTTCATGACAGAAGATTAACGGTTATGTCGGTTGATTAACGCTGAACCATGCCTTGACAAGAAAAATTAAGGCTAATTTACGATTGTTCTGAGGTCTTCTCTGTGCAACCTCCCTTACGATATTCCACCATAATCCGACTTTTTTGAAATGGGAGCAGTGGGACTAATCTTTTACAGTAAGAAGACAGCTTCAACGTTACCTAATTAAACCTGAGGGTATCTCAACTATGCATTTGAGTGACGTAACTCACCCGAACCAGCTTCACGGTTTGTCGATTCATCAACTTGAGCAGATTGCTCGCCAAATCCGAGAGAAGCATCTGGAAACCGTCGCCGCCAGCGGAGGCCATTTAGGGCCTGGTTTGGGTGTTGTAGAACTGACCTTGGCCCTGTATCAAACCCTCGACCTTGATCGCGACAAAGTCGTTTGGGATGTCGGTCACCAAGCTTATCCCCACAAGCTCATCACCGGTCGCTACCACGACTTCCACACTCTACGGCAAAAAGATGGCGTCGCCGGATATCTCAAGCGATCAGAAAATAAATTTGATCACTTTGGCGCCGGGCATGCCTCCACCAGCATCTCAGCCGCGCTGGGCATGGCCTTAGCCCGCGATCTGCAGGGGGATGATTACAAAGTCGCCGCGATTATTGGCGATGGGGCCTTAACTGGCGGCATGGCCCTGGAAGCAATTAACCATGCGGGGCACTTGCCCAGCACGCGCTTACTCGTGGTGCTCAACGATAACGAAATGTCGATTTCGCCCAATGTGGGAGCGATTCCGCGCTATCTCAACAAGATGCGCCTGAGCCCCCCGATGCAGTTCCTCACCGACAACTTAGAAGAGCAGTTCAAGCATCTGCCGTTTGTCGGCGATTCGCTGACGCCCGAGTTGAGCCGAGTCAAAGAGGGTATGAAGCGGTTAGCCGTGCCTAAAGTCGGTGCCGTGTTTGAAGAGTTGGGCTTTACCTACATGGGGCCAGTGGACGGCCACAACCTGGCCGAACTGATGAATACCTTTACCGAGGCGCACAAAATCGAGGGGCCAGTGCTCGTGCATGTGGCCACGACGAAAGGCAAGGGCTACGCGATCGCGGAGAAGGATCAGGTCGGTTACCATGCCCAAAATCCCTTCGATCTAGCGACGGGCAAGGCGAAGCCATCAACCACGCCCAAACCTCCCAAATACGCCAAAGTCTTTGGCCATACGCTGAGTAAAAGCGCTGATCATATTTCCAAGGTCGTCGGCATTACTGCGGCCATGTCGACCGGTACGGGTCTCGACATTTTGTGTAAAAAGGTACCGCAGCAATACATTGATGTTGGCATTGCTGAGCAGCATGCGGTTACTCTGGCGGCGGGGTTAGCAACCCAGGGGATGCGGCCCGTGGCAGCCATCTATTCCACCTTTTTGCAGCGCGCGTTCGACCAAATCGTGCATGACGTCTGCATTCAAAAGCTACCGGTCTTTTTCTGTTTAGACCGGGCTGGCATTGTCGGCGCTGATGGCCCGACCCACCAAGGCATGTACGACATTGCTTATCTGCGCTCGATTCCCAACATGGTGCTGATGGCCCCGAAGGATGAAGCTGAACTGCAGCGCATGATCGTCACCGGCATTAACTACACAGACGGCCCCATTGCCATGCGCTATCCCCGTGGCAACGGTGTCGGTGTGCCGCTGATGGAAGAAGGGTGGGAAACTTTGCCCATTGGTAAGGCTGAGGTGCTACGTCAGGGCGACGACCTGCTGATCTTGGGCTACGGCTCGATGGTGTATCCTGCCCTGCAAACGGCGGAAATCTTGAGTGAGCACGGTATTCAAGCCACTGTGGTGAATGCGCGCTTCGCCAAACCGATTGACGAAGAAATCATCTTGCCGCTAGCGAAGCAGATTGGCCGAGTCGTAACGATGGAAGAGGGCTGTATCATGGGCGGCTTTGGCAGCGGCGTGGCCGAAGCCCTAATGGAGGCCCAGGTATCAGCGCAAGTGGTGCGTCTGGGCGTGCCCGACGTGCTGGTTGACCATGCCACCGCTGATCAAGCGAAGGCGGCGATCGGGCTCACGCCGGCACAGATGGCCACCACGATTCTCAGTCGCTGTCAGCTCGAAGAACAGATGGCCACCCTGCATCAACAGTAGGACTTAAGTGCTAAACATTCCCGGCCTTCTCCCCCTGGTCTGAATTGGCTTGAGGGAGGAGGTTGGGCTAGTTTATAGCGCTGCTGTCGCAATGATCGTCAGCGCTTAAGATCAAAGGCTTGATTTTGGCGCGATCGCTTTCCCTACAGCCATCACACTCAATCTGATGTGGCAAACCGCGGTCAGGTCAAGAGATTCCGGCATGTGGCAGTCGAGCTTTGGCGGCCTGCCGCATCCCGCTGTAGGACAGTAGCTGATGAAATCAATCGGGCAATTGCAACATGTCCTCACAAAAATCTAAGGGCAATATTAAATTCCAGTTGAATCGGTAGCGTCCGTTCAAAGCTGGAGAGTGCGGGCAGCACTCCGGTATAGAGGTGAGTAATCAACATGACAGCCGCTTACATCATGGCCCTCGATTTGGGCACCACGGGTAATCGCGCCATTCTGTTTGACCGAGATGGGCAAATTGTGGCTCAGTGCTACAAAGAACTGACGCAGTATTATCCCGAACCGGGCTGGTTAGAGCATGACCCGAGAGAAATCTGGGATGATATTCAATGGGCGGCCAAAGGGGTTTTAGAAAAGAGTCAGGTGGCCGCCCAAGACATCGCCGCGATCGGCCTCACGGTGCAACGAGAAACCTGCCTGCTGTGGGATAAAGAAACCGGACGCCCCCATCACAACGCGATCGTCTGGCAAGACCGGCGCACGGCCCCGCTATGTAACGAACTGCGCGCCCAGGGCAAAGCCGATGAAATTTACGATCGCACCGGTCTTGTGTTAGATGCCTACTTTTCGGCGACTAAACTGGCTTGGCTGCTAGAGCGCACTCACAAATATACCGATCCGCCCCTATCTCTCGAAAGCACGCTGGCAGGCACCATTGATACTTGGGTGCTATGGAACATGACCGGCGGCCAGGTGCATGCCACCGATCACAGCAACGCCAGCCGCACCATGCTGCTCAACCTGCAGGCGCATGATTGGGATCCGGCATTGCTAAAAATGTTCGATATTCCGCCGCACATTATGCCCACGGTGAAGCCTAGCCTGGGTTTATTTGGCTACACGGCCCCCAGCTTATTAGGGGCAGAGATTCCCATTACGGCGGTACTGGGCGACCAACAGGCGGCTCACTTTGGCCATGGCTGCGATAGTCCGGGAGCGCTGAAATGCACCTACGGCACAGGCGCGTTTTTGGTCGCCCATACGGGTGAGCAGATTGTGCGCGCCCATCATGAACTGCTATCAGCCATCGCCTGGTCTACCGCTAACGGTGACCAGCCCCAGTTTGGCTACGCCGTTGAAGGCGCGATGTTTACCGCCGGAGCCTGTATTCAATGGCTGCGAGACGGCATTCGGGTGATTAGCCATGCGGCTGATACGGAAGCCCTGGCTAAACGCATTGGCACGAATGGCGGCGTTTATTTTGTCCCAGCGCTGAGCGGCTTGGGAGCCCCCCATTGGGATATGAATGCGCGGGGCTCATTTATGGGCATCACTGCCGCCGTAAAACGGGAACACATGGTGCGAGCTGTGTTGGAGGCGATCGCCTATGAAGTCAAAGAAGTCGTTGATGCCGTGAACGCCGGTAGCACCATTCCCATCCAACGGCTCAAGGTCGATGGCGGCGCGTGCCAAAACGATTTTCTGATGCAGTTTCAAGCTGACGTATTGGGGATTGCCATTGAACGTCCGCAGATTTTAGCCACCACCGCGCAAGGAGCCGCCTTTGCCGCTGGCCTCGCGAGTGGATTTTGGCAAGACTACCGTAGCCTCATCGACAGCCGCAGCATTGATCAAGTGTTTGAGCCGGGCCAAGGCGCATCCTCAGCGCAAGACAACTATGCCCTCTGGCAAAAGGCAGTGGAGCGCTCTAAACGGTGGATCGAATAGCTTTAGAGTCCAGGCGTCACAATGCGCGGTGTGGGGGCTGTGCGGCCAATAACGAATTGCGGGACATCACTGCGTCTAAGTAGCTGGGCTAATTCAAATGTAGGATGGGTTAGCGATAGCGTAACCCAT
>CALCPB010000528.1 GCA_937897665.1 uncultured Halomicronema sp.
ACACCTTTATATTCACTCTTTCCTAACACGACGCTCTTCCGAGCTCATCAGCAAAAAGCCGCAGTTTGGCCAGGAGGAATTATGCCCAACCGTCCAATTATTTTGGGGATTGTGGGCGACAGCGCAGCGGGTAAAACCACCCTCACTCGCGGGATCGCACAGATTTTAGGTGAAGACCAAGTAACGGCTATCTGCACCGATGACTATCACCGCTACGATCGCCAGCAGCGCAAAGACATGGGGATTTCGGCGCTGCATCCTGACTGTAATTATTTAGATATTATCGAGCAGCATCTGCAACTGCTGCGAGAAGGCAAGCCGATTCTGAAGCCGATTTACAATCACACTTCAGGGATGTTTGACCCACCGGAATACATCAAGCCCACTAAGTTTGTCATTGTTGAAGGGTTGCTGGGCTACTCGACGGCATTTGCGCGTGAATGCTACGACGTGATGGTTTATCTGGCCCCACCGGAAGAGTTACGGGCTCACTGGAAGATCAAACGAGATACCCGTAAACGCGGCTATACCGAAGATCAGGTGCTCGACCAGCTCAAAGCTCGGGAGCCGGATTCGGAGGCCTATATTCGTCCACAACGTCAGTGGGCTGATGTGGTGGTGTCGTTTTATCCTCCCAATAGCAATGGGGGTAGCGATGATTTGCTATTGAACGTCAAGTTGGTATTGCGTCCAACCATCCCCCACCCTGACTTCACACATATTTTGGATGACACGGGCAACCATTTGGGCGACTCGATTCGTCTGGGGTTGGAACGTGATATGGGCAAGCCCGTTGATCTCTTATCCATTGACGGCCATGCGACCCAAGAGCAAGTGCAGGAACTGGAGCGCATTCTCTGTAATGAGGTGCCCTTTTTGGGGCAGTTTTGTAGCATCGAAGGGAATGAAGACATTGGTAAGCTCGTCGGCACGACCGGAGAAACGTTGCAGAGTTATCCCTTAGCCCTGACTCAGCTGTTTATCACGTATCACATGCTCAAAGCTGACCGAGTCGCCAAGCAGTTAGTGGCTTAGTTCCTGGCAGATTTGGTTGAACGTTTGGAGAGGCGTGGAACTGTCACGCCTCTTTTTTTGGGAGAGAATTTTGCCCCTTTAGGAGTTTGCCGGCTCTCGCTTTGTGAGCAGTTGTTGATCGGAGCAGATGCACTCATGCCAGCATTCTGCCATCACCTCTTTCCCAATCTAGTAATTACAGGCTCTAGCAGAGACTCATTCGACACCTGATCAGTCGAAAGCCCTAATTATCTTAGGGCGTGTCATTGCCTAGTGACGTACTAAAGCCAGCCCTGGCGGTGCGGTGGGCTAATAGCCCGCCAGGCATCGCTGCACCAATGCCACAACACACCTGACAGCAATGTTTATTGATGGCTACCTACATATTATCAATATTATTTGTTGAGAGGCGGCGTCAGGAAAGTTGTCTGACTAAATAAAGGCCGATCGCGATCGGCCGCCAGCCTGATGGCAACCTCCCTTTGAAGATCCACCAAAGCTTGATCCCGATGAACAGGCCAGTTAGTCCGGCAAAGTGTTTCGAAATATTGCCAAACCGGCATGAAACCTAGGCTTGGCAACAAAACTTAAATCGAGCAGGGCGGTAATCCGAGGGTTCCGTAGTAGGCTAATGAACGAGTCATTTTATCCATAAAACTCGTTTTCAAGAGGACATTATTCATGGTTCAGCGTGGTTCTACGGTCCGCATCCTACGGAAAGAATCTTACTGGTATCAAGAAACTGGCAAGGTTGCCACTATCGACCAAAGTGGTATTCGATATCCTGCTGTGGTTCGTTTTGACAAGGTCAACTATGCTGGTGTCAACACCATCAATTTTGCCCTTGAGGAGCTTTTAGAAGTAGAAGCCCCTAAGAAAAAAGCATCTAAGTAGCCTGTTTTTTGTGGATGATGATTTTGGCACTAGGATGCGATCGAACGTTTATTAGCTTTTCTAAAAGGGCAATCACGGCGATATATTAGCAATGTTGTTAAGTCATTTTTGACTGGATTGTTAATATTGTGCCGGAGCTTCCTGAAGTTGAAACAGTTTGTCGTGGCCTCAATCAAGTCACCTTAAACTATCCGATTCGGGGTGGGCAGGTGCTGTTACCTCGCAGCATTGCCCACCCCGATTCTGTTGAGAAGTTTTGGCAGGGCGTGACCAATACTCAGCTGACCCATTGGTTTCGTCGCGGCAAATATTTGCTGGCTGCTTTACAAACTGCCGACGGCCAGCCTGGTGGGCATTTGGGTGTGCACCTGCGGATGACGGGGCAGATGTTGTGGTTGTCGCCGGCAGAGCCAGTTTCCAAACATTGCCGCGTCCGATTCTCCTTCGGAGATGATCACGAACTCCGATTTGTTGATCAGCGCACCTTTGGTCGCCTCTGGTGGGTGCCCGCTGAGTCCCCTCTAGAGTCCGTAATTTCTGGATTGGCGGCTTTGGGGCCAGAACCTTTTAGCGATCGCTTTTCTCCTGACTATCTCTACCAGGCGACGCGGGGACGGCAGCGACCCGTCAAAAATGCGCTCCTAGATCAGGCTTTGGTGGCTGGCATTGGCAACATTTATGCGGATGAGGCGCTATTTCTCAGTCGCATTCGCCCGACTACGCTGTGTGCCCGTCTGGGCCGTCAGCGTATTACGCGTTTGCATGGGGCAATTCGCGATGCACTAGCCGCGGGTATTGCCCAAGGGGGCACGACCTTTAGTGACTTTCGTAACGTGCACGGCATCAATGGCAACTACGGTGGCGTGGCCAACGTTTACGATCGCGAAACAGCCCCCTGTCGCCAGTGCCAAACCCCGATTCGTCGCATCAAGCTGGCGGGGCGCTCGGCTCACTTTTGTCCCCAATGTCAGCGGTGAGAGGCGACAGTTTACAATAATCTAGACCCTAAAATGAAGGTGCGATCGCATCATGGCAGCGACCCTTAAGCGTGGTGATCTCGTGCGGGCAGTCCGCGACAAGCTGGAAGATAGTGTCGAGGCAAAGGCTAGCGATACTCGGTTTCCGCCTTACCTGTTTGAATCTCAAGGCGAAATCTTAGAAACTCGTGATGACTACGCCCTAGTTATGTTTGGCAAAGTGCCTACCCCCAACATTTGGCTGCGGCTCGATCAGCTTGAAAAGTTCGAATAGGTCACACGGATGAGCCCTTGGCGATGGGCGGAGTCAGTCTTAAAACAACACCGCCATGAGCCATGGGGATTTGTCCGCAGGCTGCCGCTAATCGATGAATAGGTGTGGTGGCTGGTGACTGCGTTTACTGCTTATCGACACCGGAGCGCCAATGCTCAGAGCTTTTTTGCGACCTCGGGTGTGGGTCTGGCTGCTGTTGTTAGGCATTGCCCTGTGGGCTAGCAGCCTCACTACCCAGCTCTATCGTCACAGCCGACAATCGGTCGATGCCATGTTGGTTTTGG
Source organism: uncultured Halomicronema sp. (assembly GCA_937897665.1). Classification (GTDB taxonomy): domain Bacteria; phylum Cyanobacteriota; class Cyanobacteriia; order Phormidesmidales; family Phormidesmidaceae; genus Halomicronema. Next base: position 3,444 of record CALCPB010000528.1, read on the forward strand.
GTGGCAGCATTCGCCGCGAAATTGTGGTGGCTGAATCGGTCGCCCAGGGCAATGAACTGCCCGTGCTGATTTCCCACGGTGCCCAACCGCCCTGTACTCGTATCGTGTTCGAGCGGGCGGCTGCTCCAGTCGATAATGTTTGGCTCGAAACCTGCGCAGAATCGACCTTTGACAATTATCGCTATAGCTTACCGACGTTAAAACAGTGGCAGGTTAACCGTGTGGCCGTGATCACTTCACCGACCCATTTGCCCAGGGCCGCCTGGCTGGCGAAGCTCTTACTCGGCAGCCATGGTATCTGGGTTGACATCCAACTAGTTGAAGAGATGGGGGTGCCGGGCAATACTGAAAACCCGGTTAAAACCCTATTAGATGTGGGGCGATCGCTGATTTGGGTCTTCGTCAGC
>CALCPB010000529.1 GCA_937897665.1 uncultured Halomicronema sp.
CACCTCATCGATCCTCATGGGTCAGCACGTAATCAAATCCGCAGATTCGAAAATGTTGCCTATCCACTGTGGCTTTGTCTTTTCAACCTTTGTATTTATTGGAAACTGATTTCCAAGTCTTAAACAAGCCTATGCCAGCCACTTCTGCAACGTTGAACGGTCGCTGACGGCAGTACCTCAAGCCAGCCCAAGAGCACAAAACGCTTGTGCCGCTTCTGGAAATATCTTGCTGCTTCAACATCTATTACAGGAAGCGATAGTTTCTCATTTTTCTCATTTCAACTCTTATTTTTCTTACCTTTTTCTTATTTTTCTCATTTTAGATACCTCAAAAACCTTGATGATTCAGAATTCTATTTTCCTTGAGGGTACTTTGCTCTTGAAATCTCGATATTTCTGTTAAGAAAGCGTTCAAAATTCGAGCTCTCGCCACATTATCTTGAGTTTAAGAGTAAGTTAAGTAGTGAGTGTTAAAGCGCTTGGTGAGTATAAAGTATGCCAAATCAGTCCTCGTTTTTTTCTGCGGCCATCAATCAGCATAAGGGTGCCACAGCAATGATCGCACTGTATGGTGGGTCTCTGCTGTTTCTATGTATTGTGGCGGTGATCGCGGCAACTGATCTTGAGCTGCGCCTATCTGATTTGACTCGTGATCCAGTTGCAGTTCTTGAAGGACATCAGCTTACTGGGCTAGTCTCAACTGTGGGGATATTGCTTTGGACGATCGCCGCCAGTATATGCCTTTTCTCTCACATTATCTATAAGCAAGTTAGATATTCTACGTTCTTAGCTCGTTTTTTTCTGAGCTTTGGTTTGTTTACCTCTATGCTCTTGTTAGATGATCTTTTTATGCTGCATGAAGGAACATATGCACTGCATATCCATGAAATGATTCTGTTTCCGATTTATGCAGCTTTTTTGCTGTTATCTATGCAATATTTTCGGAAGATTCTATTTGTTAGAAAGTCAATTCTGTTTTGGATTTCACTTGCATTCTTTAGTGCCTCAATGGGGGTTGACTTCCTGGTTGATGCCCCTTTTGTGCCTCTGTCGTTTAACTCTGGAGTCTTTGTGGAAGACTCCTTTAAGTTTTTAGGCATTGTGAGCTGGACATGCTTTCTGGTAACTATCAGCTTTCAAGCGTTGCAAGCCACCCTAAGCCAATATCCTGAGCAAGATAGGTTGCCGAAGGAAGGGAAAGAGAGTTCTGCAATGAGGGCTATAGAATTTCGACGGTAAACGCTGTCTGTTGGTTTCTCTCAGCGCTGAGTTGCCAAGGAAATATTCAGGAGCCCTCTCCCAATAGCTGATTTTCCCGCCGTGTGGTTTGCCCGATGCGACGTCGCTGGCAATTTTGAGTCCGGTGCGATCGCCTTACCTCACTCACTTGTTCGGGGGGCAGAGAGAAGGTTCTTTGGGAGCTGACAAAGCCCTCATCACTGGGCTAATGAAGTCGTTTTGAATTACGAGACCTCTTGCATCAATGCTGAGTGCCCCCTTTTCTTGTCTGCCCGAAGGGCTTTAAGCCCCCAATCCTAGGGGACTTAAAGCCCATAGTAGGGATATGCAGAACCTTCAAGAGCAGTTTCCCCCAAATTTGGGGGACGGAAGGGGGCCTGATTTTATTCGTGCAAGAGGTCTACTGTTGTCAGGCCATGAACCACGGCACCCAATTGAGCAACTGACTGTGCTATCTGGAGCGATCGGCATTTTTAAAGCTTATCAGGGCTTACTCAGACAGTTCTCAGGCAAGATTCCTATAGTCTTTTTGATTAGAAAATACATTACCTCGGGGAATTAGTCTCTACAATTCTCCCAAGGGCTGACTGGTACTGTTGCTGAAGTTGAGACTATGAACACCACTGACATTTTTCGCCTGGTTCATCCCGCGATCGCGGTTTTCTATGTGTTTCCGTTGATTGGTATCGCGACTTATTTTGCCCTGCAAACTCGTCAGCGACGACTGGCTGCAGTGAATAAGGAGAAGACGAAAATCGCCCCTGTCGTGGGTCAAGAGCACGTCAAAATTGGCCGATTGCTGGCGGCGTCGGTCGTGGGTATTTCTCTCTTAGGCATGGCGCATCCTCTGATCAAAACCATTATTGGCAACAACGTGTGGGCCGAATCGCCATTTCAGGTGGTGTTTATCGCGGCCATGTATGGGTTGACCATCGCGGCGTTCATTGTGCTCTATCAAGCCAAAACCCCCGCCTGGCGCGGAGCCTTTGCCACCCTGTCGAGCATGGGCATCATTATTCTGGGTTGCCAGCCTGGCATCTTTCGTCGCTCTAACGAGTGGTTTATCTCTCACTATTACTACGGCATCGTGGCCGCTGTGCTGATGGTGATTTCCGTCGCCGCTTTGCCTGAAATCTACAAATCGAAAGCCTGGCGGCGGAGTCATATTGCCTTGAATGTGATCGCACTGCTGCTGTTTGTGGGTATGGGCGTTACCGGCACGCGCGACCTGCTCGAAATTCCCCTCTCTTGGCAGGAGCCAGTGGTGTATCAGTGTGACTTTGCTAACAAAACCTGTGAGTAGAGAGTGCGGAATGCAGAATTAGGCATGCGGAATTGAAATTCTGTCGGTCTCTGTCCTTTCCTCAAGGGTCTACGACTTCTGAACTCCGACTTCCGCCTTCTGACTTCCGACTAAAATGCAGGCATGTTAGAGAAACGACTCCGACACTGGCCCGGCTGGCCGTGGGTAACCGTCATCCTGGGAGGCTTCCTGATTTTTCAGGGGGTCACCTATTTTTGGGCTGAGGGGCTGTGGTTCGAGGATGCGGGCTATCGAGACGTCTTTCAACTGCGGCTGTGGAGTCAGTTTTTGCTGGGCACTGGTGTGGCGGGGGTGAGTCTGGCAGTGCTGTGGGGCAATTGGGCGATCGCCCGTCGGTTTCCGGCCTTGCCCGCCGCGCGACCAGCATCCCCGCCGGAGTCGCGCCGATCCTCGCCGGGGTTGGGGCTCTTGCCCTTGCTGACGCTGAGCAGTGGTCTGGCGTTACTCATCGGCATTCAAATGCTGTATTTGGGCCGCGTGGTCGCGAGCTACTGGGCGCTGACGTCTTCGGTATATAATCCCGCGCCGCCGCTGCCGCTGTGGGCGAAGCCCGAAGCGCTGGGGACCGTACTAGAGCAGCTGATTGATGCGCCCTGGCAGGGGTTGGCGCTGCTGCTGG
>CALCPB010000530.1 GCA_937897665.1 uncultured Halomicronema sp.
TCACTCAATTTAACGACCAAGCTGGGTTTATCGATGACAATGCGCTGAACTCGGCTCTGGGGGGTGGCAATTCGCTGCCGGGGCTTGTGGCCTTGCCGGCCGGGTTTGCCCTGCAGCCTGATGACGAAGTGGAATACACCATTTACTTCTGGAACAACGGCGGCAGCACCGTGAATCAGGTCCAAGTGTGTGACGAGTTACAGCCGCCCAGCGTGCTCAACACTGCAGCGGGGCTCCAGCTCTCATCGGTTAGGCCGCTCTCGCCGCCGCTATTCTTCGGCGGTGGGTCGCAGGTGCAGGGGCGATCGCCCGGCGCGCCATTAGACAGTTCTTGTCTCTCGGCACCGGGAAGCTTTCCGCTGGGGCCACCCGGCCCCACGGGTGGCTTGGGCATCGGCGCGGGTGGTGGCGTGGTGGCGGGTACCTTTGACGTACCGGCTAATCAGTTTGGGGCGATTCGCTTCCGTGTTCGTCTGCCTTAAATTGAGGCGCAAAGCAGAATATCCGTCGGGCAGGGTAAGACCCGACGGAATGCGAAATTGGGAGGCTCGGCGAATCACGATTTCAGCACTCTGGAGTGTTTGCCCTAACTGAACGCCAGTTTGGGTAAGCCAAACCCCGTTTCTTTCCCCTTCGGAGAGGGGCAAGGCGGGGGAGGGGGTGAACTACTCTCAGCGGGATGATCGACCCCCACTCTTGACACACTCCGATGATTGTCGCCTCAATCGGCTGGTAGCGTGCCTGATGCCCTTCTCCCGAACTTAGGTTGACTGAGGTTTGCAATACAACTCTGTTCAGATCAACGAAAGTCAGCCTATTTAGCCATCAAGGCAAATTAAGCTGACTCCTATAACCATTTCAATTTTTGAGGAAAGGATACTGATCAAAGGCTCACCTGAGATCCGGCAACCGCTCTTGAACGATTTGCTAATGTCGCGATCGCCCCAGCGTTCGTACTCGTCACTAGGCCTCTTCGTCAGCCGCACTGTCAGCCCCATTCGAAGACCCATCGTAAAGGGCATCCAGCTGCTCGCGGGCATCTTCGAGCGAGATGGACTTCATCACTAATTGAGGTTCATCCAAATCCTGCCCTTTGTCTTTCAGCTTTTCGGGGGTTGGTGTCGATCGATTCGATGACTTGTTGGGGGATTGACGCGGGTCGCGGCGGGCATCAGTGCCGAACATCATGATATTGCGAATCAGATTACTGATCGCCAATGCCGACAAAACTGCGAAGGCAATGAGATAAAGAGCGTGCAGCATAGTTTTGTAAAGGTTGCTCCCTAAGGGCTTTGCAATGGAAAGGTTGGATGACCAAACGAATAGAGCAGATTGATCGCAACGCATCTCTAGCTTCAGTTTATCGAAAGCCGCCACTCAATTTTAGGTCATCTGCAAAAACGTTGATTTTGAGACAACTTTGCCACTGTCCGAGTACGGGGGATAGATCCAAGTTTGAAGGAAAAATCTGTAACCAGAGACTGCCCTGTTCGCACTTTAATCGGCTTGACGATGCTGGCGAACGTATCGGGAGGTTTGCCAACAGCGGCTGACCAATCGGTGCCACTGACCGACGATCGCGATATCGACGCCCGCTTGGCCGTCTGTAGCCAGCAAGAGAGTTTTGGCCGTCGCCACCTCTTGTTGCGCTGTCATCAGTTGCGTCGTGAGTGCTGCTCGCTCATCGGGCTCAAGGCACTGGGCGGGTACAGAAGCTAAGAGCACCAGGGTTTCACTAAACCAGTACTCAAAGTCTTCGAGCAGAGGCTCAAGCACAGTCTGCACTAAGGGCTGCTCGGGCGGGTGCGAAGAGTCGGGAGAGAACATAACTTAAGAAAATTGTCTCAGCTTGCTGCTTCTGTAGCTTAACAATTTTTTACACAATGGGACTTGCCTGCTCTTGGCGAGATTTCCACCCGGCAGTCCAGACGGTCGGATTTTTGAGGCCCTTAGCATTGACCCAAAAGCGGACTGCGGGGTCGCAGGCAGCTACCATTTCAGCAAAGACTAAGCCGTCTAGATTTTTGCGATTGACGACGTGAAAGTGCCGCCAGCCAAAGGTTTTTTGCTGCGCTGTCCATTTTGACCCGACTAAGTGGGGAAACTTTTGCTTTTTGGCCATGGGCGCGATCGCTCTCGTTCTCTCATCCTTAACAGTGGCTGCATTTGTGAACCAGAAAGGTCAGAATCTGATTTCACAACCGGCTCAGCATTTCAGTCCGGCGTCCCGACCGATCGGTCGGGGACGGTCACTTGTTTTCTCTCTTGTCACCATAAAACAATCCTGCCTGCTTCCTCCTCAGGATTTACTCAGTTGCGCCTAGCTTGGGGGCCTCACCTCTAGGGTTCTGGCAAAATCAGATGCAGCTTCTCTCAGAATGCAGGGATGCCGGGGGTATCTATGAACTCTACTAATTGCCAGGATTTTTGGCTCAGGGCTGTGCTCAGGCCAGCACTCTGACTAGCTGGGGCGTAGGGCGCGCGTCATACACAAGCTCCTCCCTGGTGATCGGCTTCAGAAAACTGCTGAGACTAAGGCGATAGACGCCGCTTGAGGGTGCG
>CALCPB010000531.1 GCA_937897665.1 uncultured Halomicronema sp.
ATTTTGCATTGACGGACCCCTAGGCAACCTGTGTCACCTTTTTGCCTAGGGCAGATATTTTTGCACCACTACCCAGCCCGTCCAAGAAACGAGCGCTAAAGCCAGCATCAACAGACCATTAATGCTGAGATGCAGCGATCGCGCCCAAGGTGTGTTGGGATTATTAATTTGAGTGGCTGACCAAGCGGATGTCAGCGTTAGGCCAACAACCGTTAAACCCATGATCAGATGGGGTGAATGGCCTAGACTGCCAAAATGGCCCAAGGTGCCTACGACTCCGATCGCCAGTAACAGCAATACTGTCAGCGTCAGCAGTATCCCCAATCCCACATGGAGGCGGCGCAAACTTAACCACAGTTGCGGCGGTGCTGCGATCGCGGGCACCGTTTCCCCCTGCAGCCGCTGGTATCGCATCCAGCCGCCGAGGGTCGCCAAGCACACAAACAGCAACACGGTCAGCCCCATTGACCAAGCCGCAATTTTCCATAACCAAATGAAAGAGGGTAGATCCACAACGCGTTGGTGCTGCGACTAATTCTGCAAGGCTTCTAGAATACCACCGGTCACGACTGCACCATCGAGACAGGCCCCCTCCCAGACGGCACCGTCTCCCTCAGCACAGACGAGATTCGCCTCGGTCAAGTTAGCCCCCCGCAAAATCGCGCCGGAGAGATTGACCTCTTCTAAATTGGCCTTAGAGAGGTTAGCGCCCGATAAATTGGCATGGCTGAAATCGGCTTGCTGTAGATTAGTGCCGCTCAGGTTAGCTCCGCGTAAATCAGCCCCGCGAAAGTCGGTACTGCTCAGATCGGTCTGACTAAACATCGCACCCGCCATAAAAGCACCGGCGAAGCTGGTTTGGTGGAACTGGGCTTCAATAAAAACGCAGCCCTGCAGTTCGGCATTACGGAAATCGGCCTCTCGCAGGTCAGCCCCCCCCAAGTTGGCCCCCCGCAGGTTACTTCTGAGGTTGCTGTGTTGCAGGTTAGCCCCGGCCAAATTAGCCCCGGCCAGATTGGCCTTGGCGAAATCGACGGTGGCTAATTGGGCTCCTGACAGGTCAACGCCCGGTAGGTTGACAGCTTTCAGTGTCTGGTATTGGCCGTTGCGAATTGCCGCGATATCGAGGCTAGATGGAGTCAGTTCGGGAGAGGCATTCATGAGGCAATGTCTGAGCTAGCGCTTTTAGGGGAGGAAGATTCTTCGAGCCAGACCTTGGGCAGTTGACTGGGACGGGCAGGCAGTTGCATCATGCCAATTTCGGTCAGCCGCACCACTGTGGTTAAATGCTCCAACAAGGTGGGGTCAAAGCGAGTACCGCTGTGCTGATGACATTTTTCGAGGGCATCTCCCAGGGCCAGCGCGGGTCGATTTCCTCGCGACTGGGTAAGTTCTTGAAAATGGGCCGAGAGTCGCAAAACGCGCGACTCCAGCGGAATCGCTTCACCGCGGAGACCGTCAGGCCGACCACTCCCATCCCAGTTTTCTAGCTGATGGTTGATGATCTCTCGCACGGGTTCTAGTTCAGCCATCGCGGTGAGCAGCTGGGCGCCGAGGTAAGCGCGATTGTTCCACGTCACCAAGTCGGACTCTCTTAACTGGCTGGCGGGCCGCTCAAATACATCAATAGGAGCTTCGGCCAGGCCAATGCGAAACAGCAGCCCGGCCAGGCGTAACCGCCGTAAACTGAGCGTGGGCAAGTCCAAAATTTGCCCGAGAGTTTCGGCGAGGGCCGCAACCTGTAAAGAGGCGAGGGGATTGTCGCGATCGCGCTCATCAACTCGCTGAGCCATCCGCAGAAACGCCTGCAGCTTGTTGGCAGTCAAATTGCGATTGATCCGCAGGGCATGACCTTCTAATTCCCACAGTTCACGGGCTTGCCGGCTGGCCGTGATCAAATGCTCTTGACTGTCCTGCAGGTAATTGACGATGCGCGAGACGACGCTGGTGAGATCAACCGGCGCGGTGCTGGGAGCCGCACTCATGCGGTTCTGCATTTCGTGGAGGCGATCTGCCAGACCCTCATCGTAGGGGCGCAGACGCTCAATCAAAATGGTGGCGGCAGCTTCTACAGCCGCGCGATCGAAGGTCCACAGGCCATAAAATTTACGCTCAACGTCACTACGCGGCTGATTGTCGGCCTGATATTCCTCTGCCGATAGCTCATGGCACAACACCATCGCCGTGTAGCCCGGAGCCACAATGATCAAATTCCACTCATTGACCAAGCTATCGTCGGGGTCTAGCTCAAGCAGAGAGACGTTAGGCAGTTGCCCGGTTGGATGGGTCTCAAAGCCACTATCGGCACAGGCCGAAACAGCGACATGTTCAGACTGCTGGGCGATGTCTAAGTAGCGGTCAGCTTCTTGCAGATACCACTTACCTTCTTGAAAGGTCACCAATACCAGCGGCTGCTGGTCAGCATGCTCGGCAGTACTTTTGAGAATATGGTCTTCTAACGCATGGCAGAGCGCAATCAGCGTGTTTTTAAAGTAAACGCGATAGCTAGAGGGCAACTGCCCAGCGGGTAATGCGGCCTTCAGTTGATTAAGTGTAGATTCTGAGTCCATCCCAATTTATGCCGCATGGTTAAAACGTGAGTGATCGACGTCATTAGTCCTAAGCAACGGTGTCGCTTACCGTTTTCACTCATGACATTGTACTGGAAAGCGGTTTTCCCTCGGTTGCTCTATTACTGATGAGTAACAAGCCGCCTGACTCGCCGCGCCTCACTTAAGCGGCAACCTTAGCCGCAGCTCGCCTGGGGAAGTCAGTGATATTAGCCACGCCGTAGAGGGTCAGCTGCTGGTTACGGAGGCGGAGCTGGTCAACCCGTAGTTGCATCCCGTCTAAGGCAAATTTATCTAGGTCAAGCAGGTCGTTGAGATGACCAACCAGCGCTTTGCTCAGCTCTAGCCCCTCGGCAACGTCACCGTAATCGACCTGAACGAACTGAATCTTGCGCCGGTCTTTCACTTCCACTTGCGTCGTGAAGTTGACGGCGGTCGGTTCACTGGCTGCGCCTACACGAACCTGACTTTGAAACCGCAGCGAGCCGTTGCCTTCAACTTCGAGCTGGGTCTCGTCAAAGTGCAGCGGTTGGCCCTCAAAGGTGAGTTGCTGCAGCTTCTCAATCAAAAAGGGTGTATTAAAAGACGCGTTCAGGTCGGCTTCACTCAGAACGATGCGCATATTGGCCTGGGTTGACTGCTTGAGCTTCACTTGGCCTCTAAAAATCGCCCCAAAATCGATGGAAACCGACTGCACGTAAAATTCCATCGACTGCACGCGCAAGCCGCTATACATCAACAGGCCCTTACCCATAAAGTCAAATCCATCGACGCTGCCCTGCAGGAGCTTGGCCACTGGCTCGGCCCGCACAATCGCCTCTAGCTTCTCTGTCTGCTTAAAGAGCGCGGAAATAGCGGTGGTTACAGCTCGGCTGACGACGCGATCGCCACTTTGACCAGGAACGGGCAAGTTACCAAACACGATTGATGTCATCTCGCCTTAAAGGAATAAAAAGCATAGCTACATTGTAACTATTTGTAAAAAGATATTGCGTTTCCTGTAAATAAAAATCCTATGGCCAACATAAATGATCAGTATCACTACTGTCGCAACATCGCAGCTTTCCTTTGCCACACTAGCTCAATTCCGCCAGCCTTTGGTGATTAAAGCTCCGGGCTAGCGGTTTTAGCCATCTCCCTGGACATAATTCAGGACGCTTGGGCGGCAGCGTTAGAAAGCGGCCAGAGCCACAAACAAGCTATCCACTAGCAAGGTGCCCAGTAGGGTGCCGCTAAAGACCCAATGGTGACGCTGGGGCGATCGCCAGGTCTGCCAGGCCAAAATCAACAGGCCGCTGGCCGCCACGATCGCCGTCACGGCACCCTCACGGGTCTGCACCTGGGCAAAGCCCGCTTGCACAATCCCTAACGATTGGGCCGGTGGCGACACCATCAGTTGACGCCAATAGGGCATCAGATTGAGCCGATAGAAATAAAGGTCAGTGATCGCCGTGCCCAGCAGCGAGCCCAGATAAAAGCAATGGCCCACCTTGCCCCAGCCGCGATGTAGGCCCCAGAGGGCGATCGGCAGACCAATCGATTCAATGGGCAGATGCCACAGCGGCTCCCAGCGAAACCAGCCCCAATAGATCGCCCCGGCGAGCCAGCTCCAGCTCAGCCCCAGCAGCAAATCCCCTAAAAACTCAGTTTGCGGATGACGCGATAGGCGGATACTGCTCCAGAGCCAAATGCCCGTCAGGGCCACACTGATCCACGGCACGGTTCTGACTAGAGGCGCTTCAAAAAAAACGGGTACTGAAACTAACAAAATCCCCAGCGTGGCACCAATCCACGGAGATTGGGGATTAAGTAGCAGCGTCTTGCTAAAGATCGCGGTTTGTTTAGTAGCAAAAGCGGCAAAAGCAGAATTTTCTTTGAGACTATCGATCAAGGTTAGATGCCCGTCGGGAGAATTGGAATCGTTCATTCGAGAAACGCCTTTTCGTTGCGTTTTTAGAAGCTGTACTACGAGTTATCTCTAACTTTTGCTAAAGATTGTTGCGGGCCAAAAAAGAGCCAAATGTCTAAATACGGCTTTTATGTTTGGGAGTAGCTAATGACGCTAGATTGAGTCACAGAGGCCAGGGTGCTGACTCGTCAAGAAGCCTTTGAGTTCTGGCTAGGCGGGCTTAAGAATATCCTAAGCCTCATCCCCCTAGGGGGGATGTTAGCGTATAAAAGGAGAGCTCGCAGGCGATTCCTAGAATGTCTGTTAAAGTCTCCCCAAAAGTCATCGAGGAAAAGTTTTGGTTACTACCGCTCACAACGTCCAAGAAAACATTCAACCCTCGGATGTTCAATCGCCTGTCAAAGACCGAGTCGCGGTGCTCTTGATGGGGTACGGGGAAGTTGAGAGTTACGAAGATTTTGCTAACTACAACGAGCAGGCCCTCAATCTCCTCACGGCCAAATTTGCTCCCGTTCCCACCTGGGTGTATCCGCCCCTGGCCAAACTACTGGCCATGTTTGATCTGCATGAGTGGAGCCACCAACACGATCAGTTCATTTCTCCCCACAATGCGATTTTTGAAAAGCAGCGCGCGGGCATCGAGCAAGCGCTGCAGTCTCAATGGGGCGATCGCGTTGAAGTCTTCAAGGCCTTTAACTTTTGCAAGCCGTTTCTGCCCGAGCAAGTGTTAGAAACGGTTAAAGCCCAAGGTTTCACGAAGCTGTTGTTTTATCCGCTGCTGGTGGGGGACTCCAGCTTTACCAGCGGCATCGCCGTTGAGCAAGTGAACAACGCCTTGGCCAAGCTCAGCGAGGGCAGCGAACATTGGGTAAAAGGGGTGCGATATATTCCCTCTTTCTTCAACGAACCGGCCTATCTGGATCTGATGGTGCAGATGGTTGAGGAGAAGATTGAGGCCGAACTCGCCAATGCCTATCTGCCCTCACAAATCGGCATCGTTTTGATGAATCACGGCTGTCCCTTTGAAGCCAAAGGATTTACCTCTGGCATCGATGAGAGTCAGATGCTCTATGAGCGCGTGCGAGAGCGCCTGATTCACCGCTATCCCTTGATTTCTGTCGGCTGGCTCAACCATCAGACGCCGCTGATTAAGTGGACTCAGCCCAATACCAAGCTGGCCGCTCAAAACTTAATTGAGCTCGGCGCTAAAGCCTTGGTGTTTATGCCTATCGGATTTGCCACCGAAAACCACGAAACGCTGTTGGATGTAGACCACATCATTGAAACTGTGCGGGCCAAGCACAAAGATGTTTCGTTCATTCAGATGCCCTGCGTGAATGACCATCCAATATTTTTGACGATGGTGGCAGATTGGGCCAACGATCACATCCGCGCTTTGTTAGAAGCAGAACCCCTCGCGGTCAATCCGGGGTTGGCGATCGCCCAAGCTCAAGCTCAGGCCAACCATGAACATGCTCACGGTCATTCGCATAATCATGGCCATACTCACGAGCATCATGGTCATACCCACAGTCACTAATTGTTGACTGTCTGTCATCACTAGGATCACGACAAGAGCCGCTTTTTGCCTGCTCATCTTGAGCACAATCGAGCTCAGAGCGGCTTTTGGACGGGGCCGTCTGACGGCCCCTTGAGATATTGACGCTCCCAAGATTAGTGAGGCGATCGCGGCAGCTTGATTGTCCCATCACAGGGATCAATCAGACTTGGTGGTGTCTGCCTCCAGCGATCACGCAGGTGCGGCTGTTTCCCGTCATGGACGCTATCGTAGAGGCATGAAGCCACTCATTGAACTCCGCCAGGTCAGCAAGGTCTATGGCATTGACAACACCGAAGTCCGAGCGCTATGGGATGTTAACTTAACCGTTGAGCCCGGCGAATATTGCTCGATCATGGGGCCGTCGGGGTCAGGTAAATCCACCGCCATGAATTTGATTGGCTGCCTCGATCGCCCCACATCGGGAGCCTATTATTTAGACGGTGAAAATGTGGCCGAGCTAGATGATGACGCTTTGGCCCATATCCGTAACCGCAAAATCGGCTTCGTGTTTCAGCAGTTTCATCTGTTGCCTCAGCTCACCGCCATCGAAAACGTCATGTTGCCCATGGTGTATTCAGGGGTTGCCAGTCAAGAGCGCCAAGCGCGGGCCGCTGCCGCCTTGAAGC
>CALCPB010000532.1 GCA_937897665.1 uncultured Halomicronema sp.
GCTGACGCGTCCCTGCTAATTCACGCCGAAGGTGAGTGCTCAACGTATCCGAAATCGCGATTTGGCCACCGCCCCAAGAGGGCGTAACGGTCGAGCGACGACGGGTGTTTTTCACGTACACCATCATGTCTTTCATCTGAAAGAATTCCAGCTGCCGGCCCGCAAAGAAGAAGACGTCTCCCGGTTTCAAGCGAGACACAAAACTTTCCTCAACCGTCCCAATCTCACGGCGGTTAGTGTAAACAATTTTCACCGCCTGATTGCCCGTGATCGTTCCAATTCCCATCCGGTGCATCCGCGTGATTTTGGGATCGACAACTCGATACTGATTCGCGGCTAACTGGACCTTTTGATAGCGGGGATAGGCTCCCAAGCATTTGCCACCCTTTTCAATAAATGCCAGTACCCAGCGAAATTCTTCATCCGTTAGGTGCTGATAGGCCACAGTCTGACGAACGGCAGCCAGCGTTTGCTCTGGGTCAAAGCCATCGCCACAGGCTAAGGTCACCAAATGCTGAACCAGCACATCGTAGGGTTTGTCACGCGGGCAGCGAGTTTCGATCGCCCCCGCCGCCAAACCGCGACGAAAGGCAGAAATTTCCAACAGCTCCAGAGCATTCGTCGGTAAGAAAAAGACTTCTGACGTTCCCTCTGGCACATGGGCAGAGCGGCCCGCTCGCTGCAATAGGCGCGCCAGGTTTTTCGCACTGCCAATTTGGACCACCCGCTCTACCGGCTGAAAATCGACACCCAAATCGAGCGACGATGTACAAACCACCCATTTGATGTCGCCTTGCTTGACACCCGCCTCGATCGCCTCGCGCTCTTTCTTATCAATTGAGCCGTGGTGCAGGGCGATCTGCGCTTCGTGCTCCGGCAAGGAAAACTGCAGCGCTTGATACCAGCGTTCAGCCTGAGTGCGCGTATTCGTGAAAATCAACGTCGATTTGGCAATATCTAAGGCTGCAACCAGCTCCTCAAACATGCGCAACCCCAAGTGCCCCGCCCATGGGAAGCTATCCACCGCCGCCGGTAAGATGCTGTGAATCACCGTCTGCCGCTGCAGATCAGATTGCACAATCACTGGCTCAGTCGCCAGTCCCACTGCTGTTTGTGCCGCTTCCGCCAAGTTGCCCAACGTGGCCGACACGCTCCACGTCCGCAAAGTCGGAGCAAATTGCCGTAGTCGCGAGAGTCCGAGTTCGGCCTGGGTACCCCGTTTTGAACTCATCAGTTCATGCCATTCATCGAGCACGACACAGCGCAAATGCTGAAAGCGCTTGGCACCATCCTTATAAGACAGCATGACCGAGAGCGACTCGGGCGTCGTGATGAGAATATCAGGCATCTTCTTCAGCTGCCGCGCCTTCTTAGCTTAACTGGTATCCCCTGTCCGCGACTCTACCCGCAAGGGCCAGCCCATCTCATCAATCGGGCGCTGAATCGATTGCTCAATATCTCGCGATAGCGCGCGCAGCGGCGTGAGATACAGTAGCTGCAGTCCCACACCCGGCGTCGCCAGCATTTCGGCGATCGGCCCCATCACAGCTGCATAGGTTTTGCCAGAGCCCGTGGGCACCTGAATCAGCCCACTGCCACCTGACAGATAGGCTTGCCAGACGTGCTGCTGAAAAGTGAGAGGCTGCCAACGCTGCTGGGCAAACCAGGTAACAATGGGGATAAGTTGAGTATCCATCCCTCCATCATTGCGGATAATTCAGCTTGATTCGAACAAATCAACCTCATGCACCAGAATCGAGCGTGTTGCGTCGAGCTGAGGAGAAATGGACAATTCTTTCCTACCTACCCAGGTTAGTTTTCAGTTTACTCAGGTCGACTTCAGACCCCTCAAACATCAAGATTGTGCTGGCAGATCGCCAAAAATTTCATAAGACAAGTATTCAAGCTCTGGATCAGCCTCAAATATGCCTTTAAAGTCAGGATTATCTAAATAATGATGATAGCGGGTCAATACTTTCATACTTTTAGTTTGCCCCTTAAGGGCTTGTCCGTCGAAAGAACTACCGCCCCCATGATGACTCACGACATCGACACCCCGATCAGTAAAGCGTAAGCCGAGCTGTTGAGCCAGCTTACAGCGGTAGTCGCGACTCAAAAACCACTCATTGAAACTAATACAGACTTTTGTCCCTAAAACATTTTGTTTGCCGAGGAACTCGTAGGCATAAGTTTTCCAGAGGTCAACAACAGCCTGGGTAACGGGAGTGTCTCGCTTTAACCAACTAGCAAAAGTATTATAGGGATCGCGCAGCACTAAGACACAGCGATCCGACTTGCTGACGCCGATGTATTGCGATATGTCATCTCGATCCGCAGCGACCTCATCCAAAGGTCGATTTTCATAAGAAACCAACAACAATTCCTTCCCGACGAGTTCTCCTCTAGCATCCCTTTCTTCAGGCCAATAGGGAAAATTAGGGTAGGAGATTCCCCAGTTTTCTTGCCAAGGGTCGACTCCTGGAAAAGCGCCGTTGATGTAGCAAGTTTCTAACTGCTCTTGAGCAATGATCCAGTTAATGAGGGCATGATTACCTGTGCGCTGAATGCCACAGAACCGAATCAATCTCTGATTCACAGGCAGCTTTAGTTTTGCTCTGATCTTTCTAGCTACAGAGCCGGCCTTATAGGATAGACCATTAGAAATTTTCATACACTTTCTTATATAAATTCATAAGCGAAAGGCGAATACCACATCAGAGTTCCCAATCGCCAACCAAAATCTTCACCAGAAAATTTTGCTCCAGAAGACTCCGCATGTAATAACACTTAAAATCGCAACACAGCAAAATCTTAAGGTGCCAGCAAACATAGACATATGTACTTGTAAAAATGACTGGCGGTTAGCTATTATTCGCGAAATCATCAAGAATTAGAGTGCTCTTCTGGGTTGAATGCCTTGACCCAGCACCTTTCCAGGTGATTGAGGCGATGCACGTGCCAAAACGCCCAGGGATTAAGCTTGAGTTTATAAGTAGAGCTAAAAATAGGCTGTTTTAGATAAGCCCAAGCCGGAAATTTATGGGGATTGTACTGAGAATTCATGGCATGTGAAGGTCAAATTTACAGTTGAGATAACGCGAAGCGCTGGCATATCGACTGTCAATGTCAAAGCCATGTCTCTCAAGTATAAACATGCCCAAATTCTAAAGTTCGAACCACAAACTCTAGATGGAAATAATGTTCAACAAAGAACAATAAAGTTCACAAAGTGGAGCCGACGGGAGTCGAACCCGTGTCCGCTTCGAGTAGTAACGCTCCATTCATTCACAGACTTAGCCTATCTGACCCTCAAGGCGGGAACCGCTAATTATCCCTAGCGGTGGGATTCTCTAATGAAGTCTTAGCCTAAAGCACCACCAGAGAAACGCTTTAGGAGCATCCGTTGGGGTTTGTCCATGATCCTTAACGGAGTCAGACCACAGACGCTCGCTAACGTTTGTTATTAAGCAGCAACAGGTGCAGCTTTACGAGCAAAAGGAACGATGTTGTTCGCAGTTACGTTTGTTTTGAGCCTGGATTTACGAGAGTAGACTCGCTCTCGGTCTGAATCACAAAGCGACTTTCGTCAAAACGTCGAAACCGTTACGGCCCCTTGGTTGATCTCTACATTAACGTATCTATCGCCAAACTCGGGTGTGGGTTTACCGAACAGCCGACTGTCCTTCTCAAAAAGGCACTCCACAGTAGCCCAGGATGATTGCTCTCAGCCATGAGCCCTGTCGCTATTGCCAGGGTTATCAGACCAATCACCTTTTATAAACACAACCGTGCCCGTTTTTACCTATAATAATTACTTAATGATTGCTAAAGATCTCTGATTTTGCGGGTTTAGAGCCGCAGGGTTCTGAAGCATACCCACCATAATGCCTGACATATGGGCCGCTAGCCGACAGCAGATTGACCTGTTTCAGGCTAGCGCTCTTGAAGGAATTATATTAACGCCGAAGCAGTGAGAGGTTGACGCATGACCAGCCAGAACGAAACCAGCAATGGACAATCTACCGACAAGGCAGATAGCACAACAAGCGCCAAAACAACGACCACTAAATCCACGAGTCGTCGTCAGTCTAAAAGTACCTTGGTTAAAGCCGAGGAAAAAGATAGCGGCCAGGTGGTGTTTGTTTTAAACGACTCTACCAGCATCACACCGACAGAGTATTTGCCCAACCATCGTCCGGTGGGATTGAGCGAGTTCGAAGTTGTCGGCAGTTTAGATATCGCTGGTAACCGCCCCATCATGGCTAACACTTTTGAAGTTGCCACGACTGATTTGCTGCCGGGGCATCGGCCTGTTGCTGTGAGCAAACTGCCCGTCGCCGACCTGCACTTTCTGCCTGGCAATCGCCCCATTGCTTCCAACGATGTGGTTGATCCCATTCCTTCTGTATTGATGGGCTACCTTGACTAAGTAGCAGATCTTTCTAGGGCGATACTGAAACATTTCACATCTGGACTAAAAGGGATGTCGGGCTAATTAGCCCGACATCCCTTTTTAAACTCAAAGTTTATTGGTTGATTTTGATGGTTAATCAGCACTGACCAGGCTTTCTACTGTAAAGCGGGTGGTGTTGATTGAACAGCACCACCCGCTTTACAGTAGAAATGACTGCACAGTCGATTTGACCTGGACAGGATAAACGCTGAATTTCGTGCGGTCATT
>CALCPB010000533.1 GCA_937897665.1 uncultured Halomicronema sp.
ATCCGTCAGCGCCTTGATCGACAGATAGACACCAGGGAAGTTAACCCCTTTGTTGTTCGACAGCACGCCGCCCACCACGACACGACAGTGCAGCTCATTCTGCTCTTTGTCGATCGCTTCCACTTGCATCTCGACCTTGCCGTCGTCGAGCAAGATGGTGGCACCATTGGGCACTTCTTGGGCCAGTGGTTCGTAGGTGACCGAGCTGATGCTTTGGGTGCCCGGTAGAGCCCGACTCGTGAGCGTGAACTTATCCCCCTTATTCAGATGGATAGAGCCATCGGCAAAGCGACCGAGGCGAATTTTTGGGCCCTGCAGATCTTGCAAGATTCCCACGGGCTGGTTGAGTTCAAAGGAGACTTGGCGGATCAAACGAACGCTGCGCTGGTGATCTTCGTAGGTGCCATGGGAAAAATTGAGGCGGAGGGTGGTGGCACCCGCTTCGATCAGCGATCGCAAGACATCAGCATCTTGGGTAGCAGGCCCAATGGTGGCCACGATCTTGGTGCGTCGCAGAGCAGTTCGAAGTTGCATAACCGTTTCAGGGAAAATGAGCGCAGGCACGCGTCAGTTAAGAAGCCGTTCGCCAAACGGAACCAGCCCATCACAACGCTTGCGTAAACCTCCGGGATAGTAGCATGTTACCCCTTGCCCGACGATGTCTAAGACGGTTACGAGAAAGTCTAAAGGGCCAATTGAGCGAGCATCAGGAGATTTTTGGGCGCTCAATGAACCAAGCTGCCGGTAAAGCTGAAAGAAAACGGCAATAATCCGGCAAACTGCCCGCTCAAGCCGATAATGCAAAAGCGCTCAGGGGCGATCGCAAGAGCTAAATGAGAAACGTCACAAAACTTTATTGTCGCCCCTGAGTGACGTATACTACCTGAGTCAGATTATAAGGAGCTTTGCGTATGTCGGTGGCCGGTCAGCCCCTGACACTGCCCAGAACCGTTCCCTCAGACTATCTCAAAGCTGATGGCGGATTGAGTCCCAACTTATTGATGTTGCTGTTTTCGGTGGCCCTAATTGCCACTTCGACAGCCGGTTATTTTTTGTGGGGTTGGGCCAGTTGGTGTGTCTTTTGCATGAATGTGGTAGCTCTGCACCTAGCAGGGACGGTGATTCACGATGCGTCTCATAATTCTGCTCACCGCAACCGCATTGTCAATGCCGTTTTGGGCCACGCGAGTGCGCTGATTCTAGGCTTCTCTTACCCGGTCTTTACGCGCGTGCATCTACAGCATCACGCCCACGTCAATGATCCCGAAAACGATCCTGATCACTTTGTTTCCACGGGCGGGCCGCTGTGGCTCATTGCCGCTCGCTTTTTCTATCACGAGATTTATTTCTTTCAACGGCGGCTCTGGCGCCATTGGGAACTGCTGGAATGGTTTCTCGGTCGCTTAGCGGTTGGCTTGCTGGTGTTTACCGCCTGTCAGTTTGACTTCTTAGGCTATCTCTTTAACTACTGGTTTTCACCGGCCCTCGTCGTCGGCATTGCCCTGGGCCTGTTTTTTGACTACCTGCCTCATCGTCCTTTTGAAGACCGCGATCGCTGGAAAAATGCTCGCGTTTACCCCAGCGGCATTTTGAACCTGCTGATCATGGGCCAAAACTATCACCTAGTTCACCACCTCTGGCCTTCAGTGCCCTGGTATCGCTACAAGCCCACCTATGAAGTGATGAAGCCCTTGCTCGACTCAAAGGGCTCACCCCAATCTCTGGGCATTTTGACCGGCGCTAAGGACTTCTTTGGATTTCTCTATGACGTTGTGCTGGGCATTCGGTTTCACTCTCACAAACCGTCACCGAGTTCCGAGTCGAAGAATTCGTCAAAGACATGACAGATGGTTCATCACTACGCCAAGACTCAAAAGCTTGCATGACTTGAGAGTGGCGGCTTTTCATGCGACCTTGTCCAAAGCTACAGAAAGCTGCAATTTGATCAGGTTATTCCAGGCTGCTGAGATTGGCGTTTGATAGGGCTTTCAATTTCGAATTCTGCTGTGGCTATTCTCGCTGCGAGGAAACGGAGACAGCACGATCGTCCAAGTCAGGACGTAACTGCTGCGCTTCTCGCAAATAAACATGGCAAACAGCTTCGTGCAGTACGGGCACCTGAGTGTGAATTAGCACTCGAATGCAGCGCGGTAGGCTGCCTCTCACATGCATGTGCTGCACATCAAGGAGGGGGACAGCATCCCAACCCGGTCGCTGGCGGGCAGCAGCAGCCGGAAACAGAGCATCTAAATCTCTGGTCACCGAAAACGTCACACTGATGAGATGTTCGGGACTGAGGCGGTTGCGGGTTTCTAGAACCTCTAGAAGCTCGTGGGTGGCTGCGGCAATTTCCTCAGCATCATTATGGGAGACAGTAGTTGCTCCTCGAACTGCTTGCATGCGCCATTCCACGCTAACTTCCTCCAACTTTACTGACCTCATCCAAATTCACAGCCAATTGGCCTGATGCCTGAAAGCTCAGAGTCAATCCTAGCAGCCTCCTTCTAGCCCCTTGGGCAGCGATCGCTAGGGACGATACAGCCACAAGGGCAACCCAGACGTGCTGATTTCAAACTCTAGCCAGTTCGTCACCGTCTGTAGATTAGCGGCGGCTTCCGGAAAAATCTGTGACCAGACAGACTGATTACGACCGGGCACAAAGCGTTGAATGCCGGTCTTTTTAGGCTCAATTTTTAAGACTTCGGCCTCTTCTGGATCGAGGTCTGCCAGTTCTGCAGCCCAGCGCCGGGCATCCTCTTCAGTGCCTAACCGGTCCACGACACCGAGCGTCAGCGCCTGTTCGCCGGTAAAAATGCGACCATCGGCGAAGCTCCGGACTGTTTCTTCAGTGAGGCCACGGGCGTTAGCAACAGTTTTCACAAACTGGCCATAGCTAACGGCAATGAGTTCTTGCAAGATAGTTTGCTCAGCCTCGGTCAGCTCGCGATCAAAGGCCAAAATGTCTTTATAGGGGCCAGACTTAATAACTTTGAACGAAACCCCCACGCGATCGAGCAGTTGTTCCAAATTATTGCCGCGCAAAATGACGCCAATGCTGCCCGTGATCGTGCCGGGATTAGAAACAATGTGCTGTGCTCCCATGGCAATATAGACCCCACCCGAGGCAGAAATATTACCAAAGCTCGCTACGACAGGAATTTTTTTATCTTGCAGTCGCAGTAGAGCGTTGTAGATTTCTTGTGAGTCGCCCACAGTGCCACCGGGACTGTCAATCCGCAACAGCAGCGCCGGAAACTTTCTCTCCACCACTTCATCGAGAGCTTCTAAGACGTTTTTACGGGTTGCTCCCGCGATCGCGCCGGTAACTTCGATACGGGCAATCGATTTTTGGGCGCGAGATTTAAAAGGCCAAATCATAAACGAAGCTTACTGAGTAAAACGAGGCCTCTGGCCGCCGCACAGTTGAGACCCGAGTCTACATGGCTGCCGATTACCAGAGTGTAAGGCTCATTGTACTCTGACAGCTGAGGCAGCGGCACTGGCAGATCACCGCCGCCGCCGCTAGCTAGGGACTTCAAGTTTCTTTATATTGAAATAACTAACGTTTAATCTGAGCGATCGCCCCCTTGTTGCATGGACTCAAATTTGCCCGTCCGCTCACCGCTGCTGCGATTACCGCTGATGATTGCGCCGTTCTTCCTCTGGGGCACGGCCTTGGTGGCGATGATGGGAGTGATTCCAGATACTGCGCCCTTTTTTCTGGCGACGATGCGCCTACTGCCCGCCGGTGTGATCGTGCTGGTGGCGGCGATCGCTATGCGACGCAGCTTTCAGGTAACCGCCCGAGGCTGGTTGTGGATTGGCCTATTTGCGTTAGTCGATGGGGCCTTGTTTCAAGGATTTTTAGCCCAGGGATTGGTGCGCACAGGGGCTGGTCTCGGTTCTGTCATGATTGACTCGCAACCGCTCGCGGTGGCGCTGCTCGCCCGGTGGCTCTTCCACGAGCAGGTGGGGCCACTGGGCTGGCTCGGTTTGAGCGTCGGGCTGCTCGGCATCAGCCTGTTGGGCCTGCCCGACGAATGGTTGATTAGCGTCTTTCAATGCAACTTCACGCTGACGGAAATTCCTGCAGACTGGTTAGCGCTGCTGCGACTGCTGTTTGACCAAGGTGAGTGGCTGATGCTGATGGCGGCCCTGTCGATGGCAGTGGGCACGGTCTTGATTCGATACGTCGCTAAACATGCCGACCCGGTGGTAGCCACCGGCTGGCACATGATTTTGGGGGGTCTGCCCCTGGCAGTGCTCTCAGCCGTGAATGAAACGCAGCCCTGGGCCAACATTGGGCTGTCAGGCTGGGGCGCGATCGCCTACGCCACGATACTGGGCAGCGCCTTAGCCTACGGCATCTTTTTCTACCTGGCCTCTGAGGGCAACCTCACCAGCCTAAGCGCTCTCACCTTTTTGACACCAGTCTTTGCGCTCCTCTTTGGCAATCTATTTTTAGGTGAGGTGCTGAGTCCGATTCAAACGGGTGGTGTCGCTCTCACCATTGTCAGCATTTATTTGATCAATCAGCGCGAAGTGCTGACCACAGCTTTAACCCGGCAGTTTCGCGCAGACCAAGTTTCAACCGTAGACTCCAAGCCTGACTCGCTGACTTAGCGATGAGGCGCTAAACGATGTTTGATTAAGCGAATTCACCTATTTGTGGATAGTCTCCCTATGCTTGTCGCCCCTTAATCTGAGGCTGCTTCGCCAAGGCCTAGCCGCAAATTTTGCCTCTCAGCTGCTCAGTATCCTGGCATTTGCCGTTATCTGAGCAGGCCACTGATGGGACAACGATGTTGCCGCAGTCATCATCACATCGCAGGCAAAAACTGGGCAATGGTAACGCCTGCAGCATTTTTCAAATCTAATTGGTCAGGAGATAGGGCATAGGTCGCGACCGCCGGCAGCATCGCGAGAAAGGCCGCTTCTTGCTGCATGACGCCATCCGGTTGACCACAGAGGCGGCGAGTGCTGGCAGC
The DNA here is from genome assembly GCA_937897665.1 of uncultured Halomicronema sp. Classification (GTDB taxonomy): domain Bacteria; phylum Cyanobacteriota; class Cyanobacteriia; order Phormidesmidales; family Phormidesmidaceae; genus Halomicronema. Next base: position 4,989 of record CALCPB010000533.1, read on the forward strand.
CATCCCAACCGTGAGGGCGTGATCAGTTTGTTCGTAGGTCGCCTGATAGGTGTTGCAGCCAGCCGAGCCGGTGAGCCCCGTCTCGGGATTGAAGGTAGCGGTGATTTGAGTATCGGCCAGCGGCGTCACGAGACCACGACCATTGTGGTAAGCCACCAGCGTCCATTCGGTCTGGGTGAACTCAGCCGCTGGTGTGAAGAGCGTGAAGAGCGGGGTGCCTGCCTCATCCAACAAAACCAGCTGATTCGCTGACTGGGTATAAGTGGTGATTTGCGGTAAGCCTGACAAAATGGCCGCCTCTTGTTGCATCAGGGCTTCAGGACATCCCATCAAGGTGTTGCCACCACTGCTGACGGAGAGACTGTCACCAGTCAACTCATAGTCACTAAAAAATCGGTTGCAGCCAGTGGAGCCTGACAAGCGTCCGGCTTGAAATTCCAAGGTGGCTGGGCGATCGCCCACAACTTCTACCAGGGTGCCGTCAGCAGCCTGATAGCTCACAAATTGCCAAGGTTGCTCTAGGGGATGCGACATAAGGGTTTCTTCAATGGGAGCAGACGCCTCGATATCAGCCGAGGAGGATTCAGCGATCGCGCTCGATGCACCGCCGAGCCAACCGGCGATCGCGAGTGTGGCACCGAGCCAATGGGGCAATGCTTTGTTCAAGTGTGTTGCCTCCGGGCCATGTAAATGTAATGAGTTAATGAGATGTCAGACGGGTTGGCCTGAGTGACCTCCGACTTTTGATACTAAGGACTCTTGATTTACCGATGAGGCAGGTTACTAAAATCGATACCGGCACTGACAACATGCCAATTACCTAAGGCTGTGGCCAGTTAGCAGCTAAATGTCTGCACGGCAAAGATTTCAGCCTCTGATTTTATTGTGGAAGGGACGCGATAATACCTGTTCTATGGGGGGGTGATACTGACCTAATGATTTGCCCTAGCTTGCTGTTTTGTTGGGACGTGCCCCAGCCCTGATCGATAAAGCAACCACGCATAGACTCGCAGCAGAGGCTTTACCAAAGGGAGGGGCATCTTCTATGCTCACAGGGATAGAATCACCCAAGGCAACATGGCGCGCCCCCGCAGGTTTCCATTAAGCAGCTTGGCTCACAATCTGAAAGATGACGTCTTTCTGAAACGGTTGGGGCAGGTCGAGAGCATGGTGTCCAAAATTCTCTCGATCGCAATGGTGGTTGTCATTCTGGTAACCACCTTAGATTTAGCCCTGGTACTCTATCGATCGCTTTTCGTTTCAGACGATATTGGGTTCTTTAAGACCACCCTGACAGATATTTTTGGTCTCTTTTTGAGCGTGCTGATCGCGCTAGAAATTTTAGAGAACATTACTGCCTACATTCGTAAACACGTTGTGCAGGTGGAACTCGTCATTGCCACCGCATTAACTGCCGTCGGGCGCAAGCTCATAATTCTTGATTTAGAAAAGGTCCCCGGTGTCAGTCTCATCGGCCTAGCGATCGCGATATTCGCCTTATCGGTCAGCTATCTCATCGTGCGAACGGTTCACCGCTAAACAAAACGACTGAATTGCTTAATCTATTGCCAGGAACTTTAATCGGTTAGCGACTTCATGTCATCTGCCGATACGCATTTCATCCCTAGGGAATTTTGTGAAGCGGGCACAAGGACGGTGATTCCATGACATGGGGTCATGACATGACGGGAGCCCCTAGCCAGAGCATCCCGTTGCCAGTAAGATTAAACCGACCTTAAGTTACACAACTTTACGTAAGGATTTTATGAACACTCAACTTTTTTCTGTTAAGGCTTTGGCTTTAGCCAGCGTTCTGAGTCTCGGGGTCACGCTACCGGCCATCGCTGATAACCACGCCGCCACGGATGCGGTTGAGGGGGAAGCGATGGAAGCAGTTGAAGGAACGGCACAAGGGGTGGGTGATATCGTCGACGTGGCAAGTTCAGTCGAGGACTTTAGCACTTTAGTCGCTGCAGTTGAGGCGGCTGGGTTGGTTGATGCCCTCAAAAGTGAAGGCCCTTTTACTGTATTAGCCCCCACCAACGATGCCTTTGCGGCTCTGCCTGATGGTGTGCTCGATGCCCTACTGCTGCCCGAAAACGAAGACTTGCTCACCGAAATCCTCACCTATCACGTGATTCCGGGTGAAGTGCCATCTACCGACATTACCACCGGCCCCGTCCCCACCTTAAACGGTGACGACGTCATGGTGACCGCTGATAATGACATGATTATGGCTGATGACGCCATGGTGGTCGCAGCTGATGTGCCTGCCAGCAACGGCGTGATTCACGTGCTGGATGCCGTATTGGTGCCGGATGATGTGGCTGAGGAACTAGGCGCACGTCTAGCGGCAGCGGAAGAAGTCGAAGAACCCGCTCCAGCCGAACCCGCTCCGGCTGAGCCCGCTCCGGCTGAGCCCGCTCCAGCTGAGCCCGTTCGCGGTCTTTGGTAAGATAGCGGCGATTCTTTATGCGTGTGTTGTAACCCATGAACCAGCGGACAGCTCGTCACCAGACAGCCCGGCTTTGGCGAACGGTAGGTCTAGTAACGTTACTCTTGATCGGGTTGGCGTTACCAGTCTGGGCCAATGGTCAGACCGGTGCTGTGGTGACTGATGCTGTCCGCCTTGAGCTTGACTACACACCGGAGCGATCGCTGCCTGCCGACAACAACGTCTACGGTCTGGGGCGGCGATCTGATCATTTACCCGCAGCGATTCCACAGGCGGATCGTGTCGTCTTGCGGCTGGGTGATCGACGGGTCTATGTCTACGACGGCGAGCGAGTTTTAGATCATTATCCCGTGGCGATCGGCACCCCTGAGACGCCGACCCCAACCGGCCAATTTGCCGTCACACAGATGGTCGTCAACCCTGTCTGGCAAAGCCCTTGGACGGGTGAAATATTTGCTCCCGGTGCCAACAGCGCGCTGGGGCTACGATGGATTGGCTTTACCTCTCTGCCCAATGGGGATATTGGCTTTCACGGCACGCCGACCATCTCTTCCATTGGTCAGGCGGCTTCCAACGGCTGCGTGCGCCTCACCAATGAGGACGTACTGTCGCTCTACAGCCATGTCAAGATGGGAATGACTGTTGTGGTTGAGCCCTAACGATGGTGTCGTTTCTGAGTCGCTGTCGCCGTCCTATTCGATTGTCGCTGCAAACTGCGGCTGGTTTCTTCATCAGTCTCTGGATGGCAGGCAGTCTCAGCCTGGGGCAGGCCCAAGCAGTGGCTGTGACACCGCCTGACCGTCCGCTCCCGCTAGAAGTTTCCACGGCGGCGATCGCCTCCCCCCCAAACAACGATATCGTTCGTGACCCCGCGTTATTTTTGCCTCAGGCTCCCCGGCGTGTCTCGCGGCTGGTGCTCCGGCTGGCAGAACGCAGACTTTATGGCTATCACGGCGATAATGAAATCGTCGCCTATGACGTCGCGATCGGGCGTGATGAATGGGAAACCCCCACTGGCGCCTTCACGGTTTTTCAGCAGCAGCAACATCCCGCTTGGGAGCATCCTTTTACTGGAGAAGTGGTTCCCCCCGGCCCTGACAATCCGCTCGGGGCTAGGTGGATTGGCTTTTGGACTGATGGCACCAACGCCATTGGCTTTCACGGCACCCCCGACGAACATCTGATCGGCGAGGCAGTTTCTCATGGCTGCGTGCGCATGCGCAATGCAGACGTGATTGAACTGTATGACCTCATTGCGCTGGGAACCGCCGTTGTCGTTTTGCCCTGATGAAGATAGGACGCATCCTTGCTGAGTCACGCGATCGGGACGTGCCAGAAAAGCTGAACGCATGTATCATGCCTGTTGCAGGGTGGGTTGCTTGATGAACTCAGCGAACATCTAGCGTTATGCCTACCTGCGATGGCCCCTCGGGCTGGTCTCTGCATCTCGCCCCCTCGCCCCCCGCAGCAGCAAGGTTTTAAATCTGCTTACTCGCATTCTTGTTTGGGCCGCTTTTGGGCTGCTGATTTGGTACTTTATCAACAAAATCGTTCCCAAAAACTTCCTCACGGTGTTTGGGGGAGCCATCATTTTGGCGCTGATTTTTCTGTCCTTTGCCTTCACCGGCGATCCTACTATTAGTGCAATTCGGCGCATTATTTCTTTTCCGCTCACGCCTTTGGGCGCCACGATTACCACCTTGCTCTTCTCGTTTAGAGACGTCTCCTTTGAAAACGGCTTTAAGAAGATCAATGGTCAGTGGGTAGCGATCGCCTTCGTGATTTTAGTCGTGTCGAGTCTACCTCTAGTGGCGCGGGTGCTTGTGAATCAGGCTGAGCAATCGGTGCAGCGAGCCTACGCGGAGCAGCAGGGCATTTGTCAGGATGTTTGCCCTGCCGACATACCCGAAGCAGCCCCTCTGGGTCAAATTGTGGGGCTCGTGGTGTTGGGCGATAATATGGATGCCGTCCGCACCCCGGCGGAGCTCTCCAGCCGGATCGAAAATACGGTTACTCCCAGTCCAGCAGCGAGCTTAAGTCCCATTCTGCTCTCGCGATTAGACAGTGCCTCGCGGCTGTATGGCCGCGTGCAGCAAGCGGGTGGCGCTCCCTTTGTCATGGTGACGGCGGGGCCAGTGGTCGGCAACTCAGAACGCAGAACGCAAAAAGAACAAGTGCTTCGTCAAGTGCTGATCAACAACGGTGTGCCCGATGCTGCAATCAGTGTCAACCGCAATGGGCTCAATGCGCGCGAGGCGATGAAGGATGCGCAAGATCTGCTAGAAGAGCGGGGGCAGCTCGATGGCGACGGGACAAGTCAACTGAATTCCAACCGCGTGGCGATCGTGGCTCCAGCATTGACGATGCGCCGCGCTGCCCTCACTTTTGAAGAAGGTGACCTGCAGGTTGTGGCTTGGCCAACGAACTTTTACGGCAGCGATTTTTCGACCGATGACACGTTGGCACTGCTGTCTGACCTAGTGCCGAATGTCGAAGCACTCCGGTTAACCACCGCCTACGTCGAAGAAACGACCGCTCTGATCGGCTATTTTCTGCGGGGCTGGCTACCCGAGATTGACTCTCAGTGGAGCGAAATCGTCGAGCTAGTGCCTCAGTAAAACCGACAGTGTTGAGAAAACTATGTTGGAGCCCAGCCAAAGTTTTTTGTGATGGCTTCTTGGCATCGGCATTCACACAAAGAGCAGAACGCTCCCGTAAAAACCGCTGCTAGACTAGCGAACAATGACCGTGAAAGTCTTAGCCATGGAGATTGATTGTCATGCGTTACTCCAGCACGGTACAAATCGCAGCGATTGAACGGTCTGTGGTCAGGGCCGGTTTCTCGGAGCCTTATCACAAAGTGACATTTGACTTAGTCTCCGACGGCATTCCAGCTAGCCAGCTAGTGATCTGGGTGCATCCAGCTTTTCCCGATGACGACCTCGTTCGCGTGGCCCACACCTTTGCTTGGAGCCGATTAGTCGCCTTAACCGAGGCGGCGAGTAGCAATATCTTCGCTGCGAAGCAGATTCAAGCTCTGTGTGATCGGGTGCAGCCCGCTGATTTTGCCGCACAGTAGCCCGTTGTCACGCCATCCTAGTTCTGTAAGCCAACGCTACCCAGTCTTTCATCCCTACCCGGCATACAAAATTCCCCGACTGGAATTCTCTTGGGCAAACATGAAACCGCCCTGAGTTCTCAAGGGGCGCGGGCGATCGCTCCGATGCATCAATGGGTAGCCCAGTTTTCAAGAATGTGTGTTGCCTTCGGCCCACTCAAACCGGCGCTGCGTAATTATTCCAGTTCTCAGTGATCGGACTTCCGATGCAGTCTTGGAAACGCAGGGGAGCCAGATCTGTAGCCTTATTTTAGAGAATCGGTATTAACCAGAGCGGCAAAACAGGAGTGACGTCGCGTCGTCTAGGATGGGAGGGGCTGAAGATTTGGCAACAGCATGGCGCGTTCAAGCAACCCGGCACAGAAAAACTGGCATCTCAAAAAACTAGGACAATACATGCAGCCGCACTGGCGGCAGTGTGCGCTCGGCATTCTCGCGCTGCTGCTGGTCAACCTGTTAGGCGCGCGCATTCCGCTCCTGATTCGGGATGGTATTGATGAGCTACAGGTTACGTTTGGCTTTGACCAGATCGCCCAATATTCTCTCGTAGTGTTAGTGCTGGCGTCAGTCATGTGGATTCTGCGCATGGCGTCGCGCATTTTCCTGTTTGGGGTGGGGCGGCAGGTAGAGTTTGACCTGAAGCAGCGCATTTTTCAGCATCTGCTGACGATGGAGCCAAGCTACTTTGCCACCAACACGATTGGCGAACTGATTAGTCGGGCCACCAGCGATGTTGACAACATTCGGCGACTGCTGGGCTTTGCCGTGCTGAGTATTGCGAACACGTTATTTGCCTATGCCTTTACGGTGCCGGTAATGCTGTCGCTGAGCGTGCGACTGACCGTCGTGGCACTGTTGGTATATCCGGTCATGTTGGTGCTCGTGCGGCTGTTTAGCGATCGCCTGCGCAATCAGCAACTGCGGGTGCAGGAATCGACCTCCCGGCTGAGCGAGCTGATTCAAGAAGACCTCAGTGGAATCTCGCTGATCAAAATCTATGCCCAAGAAGACAACGAGCGCCAGGCTTTTGCTGAGCTGAACGACGATTTGCTCGATGCCAACCTGACGCTAGCGCGGACCCGCAACACGCTATTTCCCTTGCTGGGGGGCTTAGCGAGTATCAGCCTGCTGCTGATCTTGGCCACAGGGGCCGGGGCGATCGCGGATGGTTTCCTCTCGGTCGGTGATTTTGTGGCGATGGTGCTCTATGTTGAGCGGTTGGTGTTTCCGACAGCGCTGCTGGGCTTCACCATTACCGCCTATCAGCGGGGCGAGGTCAGCATCGATCGGGTCGAAGCCATTCTCATGAGCCAACCCAAAATCGCCGATGCGCCCACCTTACAGGCATTACCTGGAGACGCCATCCGCGGCCAGCTAGAGGCCCGCAACTTGATGTTCACCTATCCTGACAGCCAGGAGCCCGCATTAAATGGGGTGTCTTTTACCGCATATCCCGGCGAAACAGTGGCGATTGTGGGACCGATTGGAGCCGGTAAATCAACCCTCGCGAATGCTCTGCCGCGTCTGCTAGATATTGCTCCGGGCCAACTCTTTTTAGATGGCCAAGATATTACCCAGCTGCCCCTCGTTGATTTGCGCAGCGCGATCGCCTATGTCCCTCAAGAAAGCTTTCTGTTCAGCACGACGATCAATAACAACATCCGCTACGGGGAACCGCTGGCTGAGCTATCGGAAGTGAAATATGCGGCCAAGCTCGCTCAAATCGCCCCGGAAATTGGGAACTTTCCTATACAGTACGACAGGGTTGTGGGCGAACGCGGTATCACCTTCTAGGGGGGACAGCGACAGCGATCGGCCTTGGCGCGCGCCCTGATGATTGAAGCCCTCGTGGTGGTGCTAGACGATGCCCTGTCGAGCGTCGATAATCAGACCGCAACCGACATTTTGAACAATCTCAAAACCGGCACGCAAAATCAAACAGTGATGTTTATCTCGCATCAGATGGGGGTCGCGGCGCTGTCCGATCGCATCATGGTGATGGATCAGGGCCGCATCGTGCAAATCGGCACCCACCAAGAACTGGTGCGGCAAGCGGGCCTGTATCAAAAGCTGTGGGAGCAGCATCAGTTGGAAGAAGTGCTGCTATAAGGCCGGGGCTGAAAAATTACGTTCCCAGATGGCTCATCCTGACCAATAACGATTTTGCCCTAGAGATGGGACTGCAGCGCCGCCCCGTCAGCAGACGCCAGCAAAAAAAGTTTATGGCAGGCGTCCCAATCTCGGGGTAATCTCCAACCAAGCAAAGATTGTCTCAGCGAGACAATTATACAACGGACACTTTGCCATGCCACAGCTGCGCCGGTTGGGCTTCTTTTTAACGGTGGGTTTCAGCCTCGTGCTGACGCTGAGCTTAGGTAGCTGCAATCAGCAGACGGCCAACTCGGGTGCCCCCACGCGTCTGACCGTGGGAGTCGTCAGCTATGACACCGGTACCGCCTCTGTTGAGACCTACGCCCCCTTTCAGCAGTATCTCGCTGAAGCCCTGTCTGCTCAAATTGAGTTAGAGCCAGTTTTCAATGAAATTCGAGCCGTTGAGCAACTCGAGTCACAAGCCTGGGATTTAGCCTTCGCCCCAGCAGGCTTAGCTGCGATCGCCCTGAGCGAGGCGCAATATGTACCGTTGTTTCCCCTACAGGGCAGTCCCAATCAGCGATCGGTCATGGTCGTCGCGGCCGATAGCGCCGCCGAGGCACTGCCTGATTTGGCCAACACGATCATTGGGCTAGGTGAACCCGGTTCAGCGACCGGCTACTATCTGCCACTATATGACCTCTATGGCCTGACCCTAGCCGAAATTCGCTTTGCGCCCACCCCCAAATCCGTGCTGACCTGGGTAGCGAACGGTGATGTGGTGGCGGTGGCACTGTCAGAAGAAGATTTTCAGCAGTTTCGGAGTGAGTTTGACCGGGCGACCTTTCGGGTACTGCACGAAAGCCGGGCGATCACCACAGGAGCAGTATTGCTCAGTCCGACCGTTGATCGCAATCAACAGCGCTTGGTGGAAGCCGCGATGAAGGCGGCCCCAGCGAGTATTGCTTCGGATGCCGGTTACATTGCCAATGCGCCCCCGCCCCGCTTTGAGCAGTTGATTCAGCTGGTCGAACAGGTGCGTCCCCTCGAAGAACGGGTGCGAGAACAGCCAGCCGTACTCACAATCGAAGCAGAGACAGAACCGACCTCTCACCGCCGCATTCTACGATCGCGATTGCCGCTACCCGAGTTGAGCGTTGCTAACTGATGGGAAAGCGCGCGACGGTATCAGCCGCATTCAGTCTCAGAGCGATCGCATATTTACGGATAAAAGCACGGATATAAAAGGGCTCTGGTAGCGCATCTAAGTCGCCTTGCTCAATCGCTTCAAGGGCATAGCGCTGAATATACGTTTGGCAATGAATATCCTGTAGAGAGAGCCCCTGCCCTTCGCGCTCTTGTTTCAGATCATGGCCAATTTGCGCTAAGCAGTTTTGTTGAGCATCTTTGTGAGCCTGCCTGTCAGCCATCAGGCGCTGCTGCTTCGTCGAAAATCGAATCGGCGACACACTGTTCATCAAGCTGGGCTGGGCTGAGATCATCTCCGGCGCGGGACGCGCTACGGGGGCGGCCTGGGGCAGCTCTTGGTGACGCACTGATTGTTCCGCTGAGACCGGCCCCGTCGGTTCACTCGCTTTAATTTTCTGATCGAGGCGGCGGCGATTGATCAGGCCAATGGCGACCAAGGCGGTTAACGGTACCGAGGCGGCGGTCACCTGCTGGGCCGCCAAAGACATCGCTGCACTGGCGCCCGCCCCAAAAATGAGCGCATACTCTGTCGAAGACGACAGTTTAGAGTCTGACTTCGGTATTTCCATAGCATTCATGTATAGCAGGGACTTCTACGCTTTCGGAAACACTGATTCGCAATCCGGACAGTGCCATGGAAATCAGCAGATGCACGGAAGCATGGCGTATGCGATCAAACGTGCCTACATCCGTTCGATTACCTGAATGCCTAACAGCGATAGACCGAGCTGAAGGGTGCGTGCAGTCAGGTCACACAGCATGAGCCGCGAAGTGCGCTGCGGTTCGTCAGCCTGCAAAACCGAGCAGCGCT
>CALCPB010000534.1 GCA_937897665.1 uncultured Halomicronema sp.
AACACGTAGGGTCGTCGTCTTTGAGAAAGCCGACTTGTCTGTGTAGCTGGAATTTGTAGAACTGGTATCACTCTCTGGATTTACGCAGTTGCCTCCGCGTTCGCTTCCCAGCCCCTCAGCCTGGGACTAGCCGGGTTTAACATTCTCCAAGTTTGCGGGATGCCAGAGACGATCGCGTCAGTTCTAATTTTGAGGGCGATCACCCTTTCCACACTCAGTCTGCACTCGTGCCTCACTCCGCGTCTTTACCGGTCCCTTCTAACGCTGCCGCGACGGCAAAGCCGTTTTGCTCAGCGGTGGTCATCACCGTCTCTACCGAGCAGAGCCGCTCTAATACTTGTTCAGCTGCCATCAGGCGTTTGAGCACCACCTGACCGATCGCCTTCGCCGACTGCGCGAGGGGACGCACCTCCACCATTAACACCGCATCTTCGACCTGATAGAGCCAGAGCGATTCACCATTTTCAACAATGCTGAGCGGCATCTTTTTGAGATGGGGTTTCCGTTGCCAGGCAAACTCATCCCAGAGTCCGCCAAACTCCCAAACTCTACCTGTGGTCCAGCCCTCTGAGAGGAAAAAATACTTCACGAGCACACTCCGCGATGCAGCGACTTACGAGATTATCTAATGATTCTTGAGATTGCGATCGCCAGATTCCACAAAACATGTTTTTTTATCAGCTTGATCACGTGGTTTTGACTGTGACAGACATCGAAGCCACTTGTCGGTTTTACTCCCAAGTTCTGCAGATTTCTGTCATCACCTTTGACGAAGAACGTAAAGCGCTGCAGCTCGGCCATCAGAAAATCAATTTGCACCCCGCTCCAGCCCCGATCCGGCCCCACGCGCAGCATCCGCAGCCGGGTTCTGCCGATTTATGCCTGATCACAGAGCAGCCCCTGACCACAGTGATAGACGAACTGCAAGCTCACCAGGTGCCCATTCTGATGGGCCCGGTGGAACGTACGGGGGCGCAGTCAAAGCTGCTGTCTATTTATATTCGCGATCCCGACGGCAATCTGATTGAGCTGGCCAATGTGATTCCTGGCTAAAGGCGATTTGCAGCCGGAACCTAATGACAAAAACGCAATTGCAGCAGTAGTCAACCCCTGCTGAACACCGCGATTGAGCGTATAGAGCGGGACTAAAGCCTAACCGTTAGCTGCCCCAACTCGTTAAAAGACAGCCAGCCCAGGCATCCAATAAAGCCACAGACAGGCCGCTGCTAGCCAGAGTAAGGGGTCGGCTAGCAGTGCCAACAAATCTACGATTAAGAGAACTCCACGGAAGAGTTGACAGGTTGATTCATTCATCATGGATCACGCTCTCAAAGCATCGTTACTACAAACCGTCCCAACGCTGTCGGTTTCGGGTTTCCAGGTTTTGGAAAAGATTACCCGGCGTTTGATATCTGCTTGCTATCTATTTTCAGAAGTTCTGAAGGTTGGCGCAGCCTCCCCCAATGCATTGGGGGAGGCTGCATTTTGCACCGATTGCTGACCTGAGCGCTGAGCTTAAGCCAGATCAAAGCGATCAAGGTTCATCACCTTAGTCCAGGCAGCGACAAAGTCCTGCACGAACTTTTGCTGCGAATCTTCACAACCATAGACTTCCGCGATCGCCCGCAGCTGCGAGTTGGAGCCAAACACCAGGTCGGCCCGAGTACCCGTCCACTTTAGTTCGCCAGTAGCGCGATCGCGCCCTTCAAACTCGTCTTCCGCTTCCGAGACCGCCTTCCACGTCGTGTCTAAATCAAGCAGGTTCACAAAGAAGTCATTGGTCAACGTTTCTGGTCGGTGGGTAAACACCCCGTGTGCGGTCTGGCCCACATTGGCATTCAAGACGCGCATCCCCCCAACGAGCACCGTCATCTCTGGTGCGGTCAGCGTCAACAACTGGGCTCGATCCAACAGCAGCTTCTCGGCTGGAATGGTGAACAGACCTTTGGTGTAGTTGCGGAAGCCATCGGCGATCGGTTCAAGCACCGCGAAAGACTCCACATCAGTTTGGGCCTGCGAGGCATCGGTGCGACCCGGCTGGAAAGGCACTTCAACATCGTACCAACCGGCATTTTTCGCCGCTTGCTCGACGCCAGCACAGCCCGCGAGAACGATCACGTCAGCCAGCGACACCCGCTTTTCGCCAGATTGTGAGGCATTGAAGGTGCTTTGAATCGCTTCTAGAGTCTGCAGCACAGTCGCTAATTGAGCAGGCTGGTTAACCTCCCAATCTTTTTGCGGGGCGAGGCGAATACGCGCCCCGTTTGCGCCACCGCGCATATCTGAGCCCCGGAAGGTCGAGGCCGACGCCCAAGCCGTAGAAACCAACTGGGCAACCGATAGACTCGTGGCGAGAATCTGACGCTTCAGAGTCGCGATATCGGGCGCGTCAATCAATTCATGGGTGACAGCTGGAACTGGATCTTGCCAAATCAGCTCCTCTTGGGGCACTTCCGAACCG
>CALCPB010000535.1 GCA_937897665.1 uncultured Halomicronema sp.
ACTCGGCGGTATTTGTGGCTGCAGCATCAACGCCGCCTGAGCATCAGCCAGCGCCGCATTGAGGATTTCTAGGAGCTGCGGATCGACGTTGGTTTCCTGCTGCCATGCCTGACCGCGCTGCTGGCGCTGGTAGGTCAATCTGCCTGCTGGGGTCAAACTCAGGGTTTCACACCCAAAGGGATCATCAGGCGCATATTCGTTGCCGATCTGATAAACAAAAACTAGCTGATCAGCAGGATACATCAGCGATCGCAGTTGCTGGGCCTCAGCTTTCGGTACCTTTTGCCAAAATGCCCGCGTCAGCACAGTGGGGGCTTCTGGTGGCCACGGGGCTTTGGCGGCAATGTAAGCCGCCCGATGGGTTGGCAGCAGCGCAGCAATGACGCCCAGCGCCTTATGGCCAATGTGATGCGCCTGCTGCATTAGCCACGCTGGATCTAAGCGGGCCAGGTGTACCCACAAAAAATCGGCATATTGCCGCTGCAGCACGAGACTTTTTAGCCATGCCAAGGTGTTTTCATCATTGGGTGTCGCTTTTGTCGCCAGGGCAATAGCGGCCGCTTGCTCTAAACTCGGGTAGCCAATCGGCCAAGCTGGGGATTGCGTTGGTATTTGTCCGAGGCAGGCTAAGGCGCGATCGCTCCGCAGCGGGGGCATCACATCCGTCAGGACGGCGATCGCCCCTGTACGATGGCGAATATCAGTGCTTCCCAAAAGTGGACACAGGGCCTCAGCATAAGTCTCACGCTCAGCCGGTGTACTGCCGCGAATCGCTTGACTCAGGCCATCATGCCGGTGCACGTAATCGCGCGCTAGCCAAACCAGATCTCCCTCTAAGTGGCCTTCAATTTGTTGGCGAAGTGCGTGTAAATCGTTCATGACCATAGCAGCAGCACGACTTTCACCACCAGGGACGCCCGGTTATCCGCTGACCGAAATATCCCGCTTTACCGTCAATCCGGTCGTCGTTTACGCTGAAAAGATAGGTATTAAACAAGACAAAGGGATTCGGCGCTCTGTTATACCCACAAAGGGTTTGATCGATAAAAGCCGCTCGGCCCGACTGGGTCAAAAACAATATCTGACCATTGGACTCGGCAACGGGGAAAGGGTCTGGGTCTTCTAAAATGTCTCTGACATCTAAGTAATAGTCATCGCATGTCGTTTTCATATGGGCAAAAGCGCTGCCAGGATAAAACTTGATGTGGTTGGTATACTCAGCCAGTTTGCCGCTGGAATAGCGCCCAGGTTCTGAAATACTCAATCCCTCGAATTGCACGATAAAGTCTAGCGCTGTCGGATGCGGCATAAACTGATCAGCCTCATCAGTCCAACTGGGTTGGGGATAGGTTGGGAAACATTCACCCGTCCACCCGGCTGCTCTGAGCTTGGCAAACAGCTCAGGATAGACATCAACATATGCTTGGGGGGCAAGCTGACTCTCTGACATCATCTTTTCATCACGTCTCTCAACAACCGGGCCTAATAACTCCCTCACGCTAAATATCGGGCAGCACAGGCCCGGAGGCGTTAAAAAGCAAAACGAGGAGTGGTTTTGAAAGTATTTTCAAGATGATTTAGGGGTTTTCCTGAAACATTGACGATGGGCTGCAGCCCATCGCGCTATCGCTACGCGCAGCAAAGGGACGATGAGACGACTGGGGAGAGGGAGCTTTCTAGGCGATCGCCTTCATGCCAACAGTGATGACCCGCCAATTCGTATGCTCACATTTTTATAACCGAGCCCGGTGGTTGAGTCTAAGCTTTATGCTCTGACTTGCCTGGCACTGGAGGTAAATAGATGGCGACACCAACAATTGAAATCACAGCTGAACCACAGCCTGATGAAATCAAGTTTTTGACAGAGCAACTCATCACGTTCAATCGTCAGCGGGCTAGTGCCGGCAACTATCAGCCCTTGGCCATTTTTTTGAAAGATGCTGAGGCCTCGATCATCGGTGGCTTAGTGGGCGAAACCTATTGGCAATGGTTGTATGTCGATATGCTGTGGGTGCATGAATCTTGCCGGAGCCAAGGCTATGGGCATACCCTGCTCACCCAAGCCAAACAGGAAGCGATGCAGCGGGGTTGCCATTATGCCTATTTGGATACCTTCAGCTTTCAGGCTCCTCAATTTTATCAAAAGCGAGGATATGTCATTTTTGGTGAACTGCCAAATTTCCCTCAAGGTTGCAGCCGTTTCTTTTTGAAAAAAGATTTATCAGAAACAACGTGATTTTTCGTTGACAAAATTGCATCAATCGGCTGATTGAGAACTGCGATCTACGCAGCTAGCCAATCAACCCTGAAAAATATGTGATTCCACGGTACTTGTCGAGACATTAGGTATCCCGCGCTCGTAAGAATGCTGAGATTAGTTTGGGTTATGACTCAGAGCCGTTTGGGAAATATAAAACGGTTACATTTCTAAACAACTGATCAATGAGTAGCAAGAGCCAAGGTAAGCGTGCAACGAGAAACCAGTGGCTCAAAGCAAAGCGTCAAACATCGAACCGTACAGGGCTAACGGCGATTGGGCAGTCTGCAGCGCTTGTTTGGTCAGAGCATCCGTCTCAGTTACCCCAATTTTTGACGGTGGCGATCATTCTGATTTGCGTCTTACCCTTGTTGCTGACTTGGGTCGGGTTCGACTTCCGTTCATCAGCGATCGCCTTAGACCCAGATGCGTTAGCACTGTTATCGCCTCAGGAAGTCACGGATGCGCTGCACCACGCATTAGAAGGCAGCTACACCCACACCATTCTTGAATGGAGCGCGGTCTGTGCGGCGATTTTTACCGTTGTGTTGGCGTTTGCTCACTTCAATATCAAGCGTGATGTCACCACTCCTGTGATTGGTGTTGCCTTGCTCTGTGCGGGCTTTATGGATGCTTTTCACACCCTTGCAGCAGACCGGCTCATTGAAGCCGTTGCCAGTAACCAAAACTTGATCCCTTTCACATGGGCCCTGTGTCGCTTATTAAATGCTGCTTTAACGATTATTGGCGTTAGTCTTTTCTTTATAGACAGTTCCTCAAAAAAATGGCGCGGTAATGTCACATTTCTAACGGCAGTCAGTGTTGGCTTTGGGCTGCTGTCCTACAGTGTTATTCGCTTTTGCGCCGTTAGTGAGAGTCTGCCGCAGACGATGTTTCCTGATGCTTGGATAACGCGTCCTTGGGATGTCTTTCCACTAATTCTGTTTGTGGTTTCGGGCATCTGGATTTATCCTCGATTTTATCGGCAAAATCCTAGCCTGTTCTCCCATGCCTTAGTCATCAGCACCATTCCGAACATTGCCACCCAAGTGCACATGGCGTTTGGCTCAACCGCACTGTTTGACAACGATTTCAATATTGCTCACTTTCTTAAAATCATCGCTTATCTAGTGCCTTTAGTTGGCTTGATTCTTGACTATATTCGAACTCATCAAGCATTAGAGAAACGTAATCGAGAGTTTGTATTAGAAATTAAGGAGCGTAAGAAAGTAGAACAAAATCTACAATCGGTGATTCATGAGCTGAAAAATACTCAAATGCAGCTGATTCAAACGGAGAAGATGTCAGGCTTAGGGCAATTAGTGGCAGGGGTCGCCCATGAAATCAATAATCCGGTCAATTTCATTTATGGCAATGTCAAACCTGCAGCCAACTACATCGAAGACATCTTTAGCTTATTAGCTGTTTACCGTAAAGCGTATCCGCAGCCGCCATCATCTGTAGTGGACAAGATCGAAGAGATTGCTATGGAGTATGTCGAAGAAGCTATGCCACAACTCCTCAGCTCAGTACAGATGGGTGCTGATAGAATTCGGCAAATTGTGTTGTCTTTGAGAACGTTTTCCCGACTGGATGAGGCTGAAGTGAAAAGCACCAATATTCATGAAGGTATTGATAGCACCTTAGTGATTTTAGCAAGCCGCTTTAAGCCGCAGCCAGATCGACCTGAAATCAAGCTACTAAAAGACTATGACGATTTGCCTTTAGTTAAATGTTATGCAGGACAACTGAATCAGGTATTTATGAATGTCTTGGTGAATTCTTTGGATGCTATAGAAGAGTATCTCTTTAGTTCTCAAGATGACGTCGAGAGTAATCGCGGGCAAATTTCGATTAAGACACAACTGCTGGCTACTGATGAGGTGTTAATTGAGATTTCTGATGACGGTAAGGGCATGTCTTCAACGACTATGAGTAAAATCTTTGATCCTTTTTACACGACTAAAGCTGTGGGTAAAGGAACTGGTATGGGCATGTCGATTAGTCATCAAATTATTACTGAACGACATGCTGGAAGACTTACCTGCGAGTCGACGTTGAATGTTGGGACAACCTTCAGAATTCAGATCCCGATTGTGGTTGATCAGCCCCAAGCGTCTGAGTGAAAAGTCAGTCGCCAGGACTCAGAACCGCTGAAGATTTTTCTCAAACGTTTGGCCATTCGCACCCAGCCTGAAGCCAGTCGTCTACGCTCCGTAAGAAATATTCTAGCGGAGAGACGATCTCGCTCAATGAGTCACGGTGCTGGGTAATAGTTTTACTGGTGGTGGCGATACATCATCCAGACTCTTTACCAGCCCCAGCAATTCCCCTCTATGGCATGCACGAAATCTCTACTCCGCATTTTGGACATCGATTTGCCGATAGCCATAAATTAGCCGCCAGCCTGCAAGACATTGGAGCGATCGCAGTTATTAGTCTGTCTGTGCTGCTAACGTTTACCGCTGGATGCAGTCACCGTTTGTGGATAAAGTTACTCTTTTTCAAGATGTTGGGCGTGTTCCAGGAAATTGCTTAGAGTGAATTGAGCAGCCCCCAAAATCCCGCTGTCTAACGCGACCGTATGGGGCAGATTTTACGGTGACCTGGCGTGGGTGATTGAGCGCGTTCAGTACTGCAAAACTAGGAATAGCATGATGTCTAACCGAATTCATGGACACGATGTGATGCACATGATGCTAGACAATGGCCAGTCTTACACGAAAGACACCCTACGTACCGCCATTATTGATCGCTTTGGGGAAGACACCCGATTCTATACCTGCTCAGCTGAGAATATGACCTCCGGTGAGTTAGTTGAGTTCCTGACTGATCGCGGAAAGTTC
>CALCPB010000536.1 GCA_937897665.1 uncultured Halomicronema sp.
TCGGTGCAAATATCGACGACGGCATAGCCCTCTAGTTCGTAAATATCCATGAGACCGATATCGGCGGAGCGATCTTCAAGCGCTGCCTGAACGGCAAAATGGTCGTAGTATTTGGTCACCGTGACTTCAATTTGAGCGTACTGTCGGTTGAATAACCCCATGATGGATGGCAACCAACGGGTCGCTAAGCTACCGATGGAAGCGATTCTGACTTGACCAGTTTCGGCACTGCGCGAGGCGATCGCCCGCTCAGCCACCGTATCTAACAGCGATAACATTTGCTGTGTGGGTGCGAGGATTTGCGCGCCCACATGAGTCAGCGTCGCCCCCTGACGACTGCGAGCAAACAACACAACCCCTAACTCTGATTCCAGCGCTGCCACCGCGTGACTGACAGAAGACTGCGTCATCTCGAGATGGGCCGCTGCTGCTGAGAAGTTGTGATGTTTGGCCACCGCCGCAAATGCTCGTAGCTGCGATAGCTTGATTTTAGAGAGGTCAATACGGCTCATGGGTGGAACTTGGAGATGGCTGCACAATGCTGAACTGAAAGGGACCTGAAGTCAGCTGGTTGAGATAGGCCTGATTGAGAAAGACGCTGTAATCAGTGAGTTCATTCAGATGCCGCTCAAAAAAGACCAGTGTGATCGCTTGCAGTGCCGATTGCGCTAAGGCTGGTTCAGGGCCAATCAAAAAGTCAGGAATGGCCAACACCTGTTCACCCAAATCGAGCGGGGTAAAGTGAGTACCATTCTCGATAACGACCAGATATTTATCTTTAGAAGATATCAACTCAAAGGGCTCGATCTGTTCTGGTAGGGCGGGGACAAAGTAATCATCGGTGGCGGCTACGAGTAATGTGGGGACGGTTAATTCGCCCATGCCATCAGCCCCAAATATCTGGCTAGTTAGAGGATTGATGGCCATCACCGCTTGAATGCGATCGTCTTTGACATCCCAAGAAGCGGCTGCCGACAATTCTAAAAATCGACATTGCAGCAGCATCGATAAGTTCAAAAGGGGCTGCTCAGCGACTGTGTCGCTACAAACTTCAGTCAGTTGATGACGTTGTAACTCGGCACCCGCAGCAGCGAGGGCGGTGTATCCCCCGAGAGAGTGGCCTAGCACTCCAACCGACTCTAACGTGAGCTGTTGCAGTTCCGCTTTTTGCTCCAAAGCATCCAGCAAAGCTGAAATATCCCGAGGGCGGTTGAGCAATGACTGAGGGTCCGGCGGGCCTTCGAGCCCGGTCAGAAACCGCTCAAATTTTTCAGTATTGGTATCGGCGTGGTCTAAAACAGCGACCGCATAACCGTGGGATGCCAGATGTTTGGCCAGATAAGCAAAAGTTTGACGATTGGAAGCCGCTCCGTGGGAAATGACGATCACTGGCGTTGCTGACCGGCGATCGGGTAGATAAAGATCGGCCACTGATGGGGCTGGCCGCTCAGGGTTAATAAAGGTCACCGTTTCCATACGCCAGGGATAGTCTCCTGTTTGGCGCGGGTCACTGACACTGGTCGAGATCAGCTCAGCACTATGCTCAGCTTGGTTCTGGGCTTGCTGCTGCAGGCGATCGACCACATCGAGCTGACGCCTAAAGGTGGCCTGGTTTTCAGCCATCACCTTTTGCACCAATGGCAGATTGAGCTGAATCGTATCTAAAGGAAACTGCCGCATAACGTTCATGACAGTGAGCCCGGCCTCGTCTGCAGCTGCTAATACCAAGGCTGCTCGCATCGCTTGGGCGCCATTAGCGCCACTCTCAGTCTGAATAATCTGACCCAAGCGCTGCAACAATTCGGTGCCAACATCGCTATAGCTGAGCCGCGACATCATCACCACATCAACGTCAAAGTCGGTATTGAGGAATCCCTGCAGTGAAGTCAGTTGGTTCTCATTTAACTGGTTTGTGAGCAGACCGTCGGTGTCGGCTGCTGCTCCGTCAGTTGCGATCGCCTCCAACTCTTCTAGCGTAATCGTGGCCTCAAATGGGCCGTAGAAAAATTGAATCCGCTCGGCCCCCCAAACTGGCAGGGTCGCGATGGCACCGGCCCCGAGCCCCAACCAGAGAGGAAGCATCGAAAATTTTCTGAAGTGATGAAAGCAGGTTTGCGGGGGCAGTGGCATTGTTTTCCTCCTAGAGTCGCGGTGATTAGAGCGGTCATGGTCAAGACCAACTGGGTGTGAGCTTCCCGCTGGTGACGGATAGTGGAAAGAGTCAAAAGAGTCATAGATATTTTCTTTCCGTAAAATCAAACGTCTGTTTTATCTGGATTGAATCAAAGAAAACTTGGCGGCAAGTCTGGCGGTTGGCAAAATCTCGCTGGCTGCGCTCCTGTAGGGTTTGTAAAAAGTGCAGCGTGGCGTAGGCTTTCTCGGGTGAGCAACAAACCACTTCGCCATTGAATGCGATCGAGTAAGTGTGATGGGGCAATTGAGCCATGGGTCTGATGTCAGTTCCGGCATTCAAGGCTTGCTCACTGAGCAATTCGATCTGCTTACGAAGCCAGGTGTTTAAGTTCGGCTCACACATTGCGTCTTCAGGGACAAAATTCACGGTTAAAACTCCGTTGGTAAGGGATGAGACGGTTGAGTTAAACCAAGACCAAGATGAAAACCGTAGTTTTAACGTCAGTACGGGATTAGAGTG
>CALCPB010000537.1 GCA_937897665.1 uncultured Halomicronema sp.
AGCCGGGACACTATCGATGCCGTCTGCCTCGGGAGAAGGGTATGCATCTGGCGTGACGTCAACCTGTGGGAGATCGGGTTCAGCCTCAATGCTGGCTGGTGTGGGGTCAGGGGGGGGCGCCGGGGCAGTGGCCACGGTCGAGGGAGCACTGTCTTGCAGCAAGGGGCGCAGCGTCCACTGGGTTTGGCCATTACCCACATCTGTGGCGGTGAGTTCGGCGTGGCGCGGGTCAAGGCGAGTATTGGGCGCTAGCTCCAGCACGACTCTCGTGCCGTCTTGAATCTCTAGCAGCCGAATCGTGCGCACCGCATCGTCATACTGTTCTGTAGCTGACACCGCACCCAGCGCCGTCCCCGGCAGGTCAAGCACGATGCGGGCGGGCTCAGCCAACAAAAAATAGTCTGGAGTTACGTCAGCTGGCAGGGTGACGGAGAACTGCTGACTCGCGATGTCGAAGTTCCAAGCGTTGAGGATGGCGGCGCGGGCAGGCACCACGATCGCGGCAGTAGTGGCGATACCGGCAATCGCGATCGAGGAGGGCACAAGCCACGACCCAAAACAACTATATTTAGGATTTCGCTGGTTCCGGAGTTTCATGACAATTTCCCCATGTTTTCCCCTTCCACACAAGGATATGCAGATTTTCCACAAATGCAAGCATAACTTCATATCACGCTAGATGTGGATATTTTCCTGAGATATTCTCTGTCCGGGTGACTAGGGAGCAGAGGGGGCCTGTCAGCGAGCGATTCAATCCCTAACCAGGGCCTTGTAGACCAGCCAAGGCTCTCGAATGAAAAGGCTGAATCCCTCTGCCGGGGGCGATCGCCTGACTCAGCGACGCGCTAACGCGCCGTTGACACATCCTTCTTCCAAATAATCACGGCTGGCAACCGGCAGGGTTTCCCAAATTAGTCAGCTACTAGGGCCTGTCATCATCATTTAGCAGCCAACTCCTTTCAGCTCAGGAACGACAAACCCTAGCCTGTTGAGTGGGTGCAGGCGCGGTTATGCCTGCACCCAAAAGCTTCTGGAATTGATTGATAAAGCGCCCTAGCAAACCCGTTAAGCCAGCAGCCTCACCTTAGAAAACTCAATCTCGGTAACTTGGGGGCTGTCGTTATCAGTCGTACGAATGAGACGCCGAGTCAGGAGATAGTAACCACCAACCTCCTCAAACGTGTCTTCAAACACGGTCTCTGGCCCCTTATTGGTACCGGTTTCTGGATCAAGATACACCGAGCGATAGCCGGTCGATAGATAGCCTCGGTCGGTCGTCAGCGTCTCAAAAGTGTGAATGTTGACAACAACATCACGAATTTGCCGATGAACAAAACACACCGTGTTGTCACGAACTTTGTAGCGATTCCCCATGGCCGCACCACTCACAAGAATTTCGACCGCTCCAGTTTCATCAGTCTCGCCCAGAGCAAAAGTATTTTTACCGTGGGTTTCGGCAAAGCTGTGACGCACTCGGTGAATCGTGATTTCCCAAAGCTGACTTTTGATTTGGCGCTGGGCGGCGTCGTCAGCAATATTCAACACCTCAAAGGTGAAGTCAGCGTTGACCTGAACCTGCCCACGATGTGTCATGCCGCCGCCTCGCAGCGTGACGGTCGCACCATAGCCCGGAAAGTCAGCATCCCAGGTGTAGCGGTTCTCATAAGCAGCGCGGAAGAGATCTTGAGCAGTGAGCGTTTGAGTCATGGGCTTTCTCCTAAATAGGGATGGTCGGTGAGGGTAAAAACGCTGGAAATCTCGGAAAACCCTAAAGACGCTGGAAATCTGGTTGCCACTGTCGGCTCTGCCACAGCCGACCAACCGAGAGGGCCGTCGCGCCCATGAGCAAGCGTTCATAGTCGAGGCGGCCATAGTCAAAGGAGCAATGAGCAAACATGGGACGGACTTTGGCTTTGCGGTTTTAAGGTCTGAATTGAGGACTGCACGGCAGCACTGCCCACGGGCGAACGCAGTATCAGCTTGGCTTAGCCTGCGCCTTAACTGACCTTTAGGGAGAGCTTTGGCACCCATTCAGGAGCTGATTTTGCTGGCTCGGGCAGGGCGCGACCAGAACCGGCAGGGCGCGGCAACGGGCGACGAGGGAATGGCGGCAAGGGGAGCAGGAGTTGCAATCACAGAACCAGCATTGTCCGCGAAAGCGGGCTCAGTTGCCGTACACGACAAGGTTATTACCTGAACTTAAATGAACATGCGTATCATCAATAATGCATCTAATTCTCATTTGAGGATAAGACCAGCTTTCTAAAAAATCAACCAAATAATCGACCAGAGAGAATTCGGCTTGCTAGAAACCGAGATTAAATCCCAGCAATTTTGTATTTCTTACTTGACATTCAATTGCAATAACTTTACGGTCAATCCTTAAGCAGACGTATTGCTCCTCCTTGCTTGAAGGTCAAGATATCTGTAGCTTTGCCATTGCCCCCTTGGGAAATGTAATTGACCGGTCTTTTGTACAAGTCTTGCCAGCGGGGGCATCGTCAGGGTGATGTTGTGAGGTGCCCATAACCGAGCGGCGATCGCTCACCGGCGAACGACTTGGTATCACCTCACCTGGCGATTGAGATTCAGAGCCGGCTGCTTTGCCGCCCGCCTGCTTTCACCACTCCCTACCGTTGACTCCCTCCGCCCATGCCCCCGACCACCCTGGTGCGATCGCCCCGAACCCCCGTCAAAATTCCGCCCCACCGCCAGCGCGTCATGCTCGCAGCAGGTTTACTCTTGTGCGGCCTCGGCCTCATCGTGGTGCTCTCACTGACCAACGGCTCCGTCGTGCTGACCGGGTCTGAACTGCTAGCCGCCACCCTGCGACAAGGGAGCGCGGTAAATCAAACCATCGTGTGGGACTTGCGGCTGCCTCGGGTGCTGGCGGCCCTGATTGTGGGGGCGGCCCTCGGCCTGTCGGGAGCCCTGCTGCAGGGCATGTTGCGTAACGGCCTGGCTAGTCCTTTTTTGCTCGGCATTTCCGCCGGGGCGGGCTTGATGGTGGTGCTCGTCGTCGGCGTAGGACTGGTGCAAATTTGGACGCCGCTGGGGGCGTGGCTGGGAGCCGTGGTGACTACGCTGCTGGTGTATTTGTTAGCCCGCACCGGCACAACGCTGTCGGTCGAGCGGCTGATTTTAGGCGGCGTGGCGTTCAGTTCTTTTTTCGGCGCGATTCAATCGTTGTTGCTGTTGCTGTCAGCGGATGGGCAAATTCAGGCGGCGTTAAACTGGCTGATTGGCAGCCTCAACGGTCGCGGCTGGACGGAAGTGACGCTAGTGGGGCCGGGCATTTTAGTGGCGGCGATCGCAGGCTGTCTGCTGGCGCGCCAGGTGAATCTCTTAAGTCTGGGGGATGACCTAGCAACTGGGTTGGGCACCTCACTGCTGCGATCACGCTGCCTGATCGGCGTGGTCGCCACCTTTTTAGCCGCCGGGGCCGTCAGCATTGCGGGACTAGTCGGATTCGTCGGACTGATTGTGCCCCACGGGGTGCGGTTGCTGGTGGGCACCGACTATCGGCTGGTGCTGCCGTTCTCCGCCCTGGGTGGGGCCTTGGTACTGTCGGGGGCGGACCTGATTGCTCGCATCGGGCCAGTGGAGTTACCCGTCGGCGTAGTAACGGCCATGCTGGGAGCCCCAGTATTTATCTGGCTGCTCAATCGACGGCGCACGCGGGGGGCGGTGTAGTCATGCCAATCGCTGCACGTCAGCTCTCGGGGGGCTATGGCGATCGCCCCATCGTCATCGACGTCAACCTCACCATCGAAGCGGGGGAATGGCTCAGCCTGTTGGGCGCGAACGGCTCCGGCAAATCAACCCTGCTGCGGCTCTTGAGCCGGGTGCTTAAACCACAAACCGGGGTGGCCCTGCTAGATGGGCGTGACATTCACCACCTGGCCCCCACCGCCGTGGCCCAACGCCTCGCCCTGCTGCCGCAACAGCAAACCCTGCCCGCCGGTCTGACGGTGTATCAGCTGGTTAGTTTGGGGCGATCGCCCCACCAGCCCTGGTGGCAGTGGGAGTTAGACGCTGCCGGGCACGAGCAGGTCGAAAAAGCGTTGCAGTGGACCGAGATTGAGCACTATCGCGATCGCCCCGTGACAGAGCTATCCGGTGGTGAACGGCAGCGCGCCCTGCTGGCCCTGGCTTTAGCCCAAGACCCCAAAGTGCTACTGCTGGATGAGCCCACCACCTTTTTAGACCTGCACTATCAGCTGCAGCTTTTAGAACTGCTGAAGCGACTGAACCAACAACAAGGGCTGTCGATTGTAACGGTGCTACACGATATCAATTTGGCGGCTCGGTATAGCGATCGCCTGGCGCTGATGCGGCAGGGTCAGCTTTGGGCCGTCGGCACCCCGCGCGAAATGCTCACCCCGCCGATGCTGCGCGAGGTGTTTGACATTGAGATCACGCTGATGGAAACGCCTGTGGGCTTACAAATTTGTCCGCTGGCAGCGTCGAGTCCCGCCCCGACGGATTTGGTCACACCCTTGTCATCGCACTCCTAAAAATTCTTTCCTCACACACCCTGTCCTGTTTAGGTTGACGATAAGCCCCCATGAACCAGTCCATTTTATTGAGAATTTTTCTTGTTAGTGCGGTATTTTCAGGATATGCCAGTTGGGAATTGACGCATTTCGCCCAGGCTGAAGTCTGGTCAGGCAGTGTCGCCAGCAATCCGACTGAGTCAACAGAGGAAAGCAATTTAGAAGAATCTGGCAAGCGCGATCGCCCCAAATCACCTGCTGTATCGAGTCAGCGATCGCCCTTATTTTCAGCTCCTGAAAATGGGAATCAGTCTCAGTTAGACTCTGCGGTCACCGAGCCCGTGATTGTGGTGGGAGAGCAGCCCAAGACAACGGCGGCGGC
>CALCPB010000538.1 GCA_937897665.1 uncultured Halomicronema sp.
ATCTGGTAATGGGCTGAGGCACGTTACAAAGCTATTTTTTTGTTTTGCAAACCTAATGGCTTTTGGCTGCCAAAACTCGGTAGCGTTGGCATAAATTCACTGAATTTTCAGTCCGTAAACCTCGTACAGAAGTTATGACCTTAGACGCTTTGCTCACTCAAGCTCCCGAGTTGACTGCCCAAGACTATTTAGTGATTGGCGTCGCGACCTGTTTCCGCCGTGAAGAAGGTGAGCTAGAAACTGTCAAAGTTTTAGAGCCGATTCCGTCGGCCTATCTGGAATCACTGCTCCAAAATATTCCCACCTCCTATGAGCTGGTGGCTGCCACAACCGTGGGCGATGTCTTAAACAATGTGGGCATTCCCACACTGCCCAATGGCGAAGCCGTTCACTTTTGCGAAAATTTTGGCGATCGCGTCATTGCCGCCGCTCGCACCTACCATGCTCGTCCCGACTCTCAAGCGCATTTGCCCGTGGGCAGCACTCGCACCGACTTCAACTATTCCACCGAAAAGAAGCGCGTGCTGAACTTTAAGAATGTGGTTAAGGCTGAGGACAATGTGCGGCAGCACAAGTACACCCACCAAAAGCTATAGGTCTGAACAGCTACCCGCTTCGAGACCGATGCTCGGCTGTCTCCTGCCGTGCTCATGACATGAATGCCTTACAGCCGACTGCGGTAGGCTTTTGGGGTCATGTGGCTATACCGGCGAAAAACTCTGGTGAAATAGCTCTGATCGCTAAAGCCCACCTGCTGGCAGATATCGGCGATCGCCAGCGACTTTCGAGCCAGCAGGTGCTTGGCCCGCTCGATGCGGCAGCGGGTGATGTATTGCAGCAGCGTTTCCCCAGTGCTTTGCTTAAACAGAGTGGCAAAATAGTGAGGGCTCAGCGGCACCACACCCGCCACTTCTGTCAGGCTCAAATCGGCTGCCAAATGCTCATGGATGTAGGACATCACTCGCCTGAGGCTGGCCGGCGACAGCCCCTCTTGAGAATTTTGAACGGGTGATTTGGCGGTGGAATAGTGTTTTAGCAGGTGCATGACCAGCGTCGTCGCCATCGATTCTGCATAGAGTTGACTGGTGAGCGGGGACGACGCGACACCATGGTTTAGCGCCAGCTCTAGCTCTGACTTTAGCAACAACCCAACCTGCCGCAAAAACGGGTCATAAACTGTGCGGTGGTAGAGAATTTCAACGCGATCAAGATCAATCACTTCAGAGGCGACGCAGGTGAGAAACGCCGGTTCTAAGTAGAGATCGATAAATTCAGTGTCCTTTGCCCACCGCTCTTGGAAGGTATAGTTGGCCGGGTAAATGCAGCTCGTGCCGCCGCAGTTGCCCCGCTTTTGGTGAGGCTCATCGCTCGACCGCACCGGCTGCTCTAAGTCGATGCCGATAATGTACTGTTTAGCAAAGTGCTCTGGCGTCTCATGGGCAGGTTGCCGATAGTACCCCAGGTGGAGCCCTGGCCAGGTCTCATCCCGACTCGATAACAGGGGCAACTGAGGGTACACCTGCAGAATTTGGTCGTCTTTCGTGTAGTCAATTTCTAATGCCACCTGCGAGCTCCACTGGGAGAAACTCTATATCGCCGGGGTTGGGCTTGCGCTCAGGCTAGCACGAATCAAATTGCCTCAGCTTGCTGACAAAGCGCCAGCTGTAGGCGATCGCGGCCATCGTCGCCCCCAGATAGTAGCCGATCCACAGTCCTTGAGCCCCGAGCCCAGCGCCAAAGCCGAGGGCATAGCCACTGATGAGCCCCACCCCCAGATAGGACAGAATGTTCAACAGCACCGGGACGCGCGTATCTTGAATGCCGTATAGAGCGCCGAGGGTCGTCTTCTGTACGCCGTCAAAGATATGCCCCACCGCAACGACGACAATCAGCGGACTCACTAGCTTGACCAGGGCGGCATTCTCGGGGTCGCTGATGTCGATATAGAGACCAATAATCGGCTGGCGAAACAGCAGCAGAGCGATCGCCACCACGGTGGTCACGCCGATGGTCGTGACGATGCTGATCAGCCCCGCCCGTCTCAGACCCTGCAGGTCTTGCCGGCCAAACCACTGCCCCACTAAGGCGGTGGTGGCAAATGACATCCCCAGCGGAATCATGAATACCATCAGCCCGGTCTGCAGGGCAATTTGGTGGGCCGCCAGCGCGTCGGTACCCAGCAGGCCGATTAGGTAGGCCATCACCAATACCAGACCATACTCCAGCAGAATGGAAACCCCGATGGGCGTGCCAATCACAATTAGTTCTCGCATCAACGGCAGGCGTAGCCGATACCACTTTTGAAACAGGCGATAGATTTTGAGCTGCGGGTGCCTGAGCAAGTAGATCACCAGCGCGAAAAACATGCCCCACCAGGCCAGTGCACTGGCGAGCGCCAGCCCCGCCAACTCTAGGCGAGGCGCACCTAACTTACCAAACCCAAAGATGTAGTTACCCGCAATGTTGAACAGCGTCCCCCCTGCCACAATGGTCATGATGGGGCGGGCCTGCGATAGCCCCGAAACTACCCCCCTCAGCAGCGCAAAGCCCACAGCGGGGAACAGGCCCCAAAGCACCACGTTGAGATAGCTTGTGGCGAGGGCAACCGTTTGGGGGGCTTGCCCCAACCCCAGCATCACGACGTCCATGCGGCTCATGCCCACCATGGTGCCAGCGGCCAGCCCCAGCGTCAGCAGCAATCCTTGCTGCGTCACTTGCTCAATGCGCGTTTTTTGCCCGGCCCCGAAGCCCGCCGCGACGAGGGGGCTAACGCCCATCACCACGCCTGCTAGAACATTCAAAAATACCTGAAAGGTAAAGGATGCGAGCCCCCCGGCTCCTAAGGCTTCTCGCCCGAGGTGACCCATCATGACGGTATCAACAAAACCAGTGGCGGCCTGAGAAATTTGAGCGCTAACCAGGGGAATGGCCAGCGTTAAGAGCGACTTGATTTCAGCTTGAGTTGAAGCAGCGGAGAGTGTTTTCATAAAAAAGTTTTCGGCGATCACACCGTGTAGTGAATGCCCTCAGCGTTAGAACATCTGCGCGTCTCAGCACTGACGCGAGTCATGCTCTAAGCCCAGAACACTGCCTTAAACGATGCGGCCAAGGCAATCAATTAAAGACCGGTATTTCGTGATTTCAATTTAGACCAGCGCAAAATCAGAAGGCTGGTAAATTCTTCCGAAAACTACGACGATCTTCCGCTATTCAGTCAAAATCATGGCCGACAGACCTTAATCCAAGGATGCTGCCCTAATCACGACCGGAGAGTCGAGATCGCTCTGCCTCAGCTAAAAATTACGTCGCCAATTCGCAGAACCGTAGTCGATGGCGGCAAATCACCCGCAATGGCCTATGATTCGCCATCGACCCAGCCCTCCGGGGCAGTCTCGGGAGCT
Source organism: uncultured Halomicronema sp. (assembly GCA_937897665.1). Classification (GTDB taxonomy): domain Bacteria; phylum Cyanobacteriota; class Cyanobacteriia; order Phormidesmidales; family Phormidesmidaceae; genus Halomicronema. The sequence goes on from CALCPB010000538.1 coordinate 3,402, forward strand.
GCCCAAGTTTCGTCTGGGTAGTTGAGGTAAGCCGCTGGGTTGGGCTGCGCTTCTTCTACCCAGATCTGCGTGCGTAATGGGCCATACTGCTGACGCAACAGCGCTTCGACGCGCTCACCCACAATGTGGGCAACGCCCAAAAATTCTGGATGAATGGCGATGTGAAGGTCGATCCAGACCTGACGACCCACCAACCCGCGTGAGCGAATGCGGACACACCGCGTTACCCCCTCGGCCTGAGTGACAATATGGGCCACGGCTTCTGGCGCGATCGCCATCGGCCGTAATAGCGTGGGCAACTGGTCATGCAGCACCTGCCACAGGCTCCGCATGGCCAACAGCGTGAGGGCAAAAGCCAGAACGGGATCGATCCAGGTTTGCTGCTGCCAAATGGCAATGAGCCCAGCGATCGCCACCCCCGACAGCCAGGCATCGCCTAATACATGCTGGGTATGCAGCATCAGCGCCAGACTGCCCAACTCAGGACTGCGGTAATAGGCGTAGACCGCGATCGCCAGCGTCAGAGCGATCGCCCCCACCATTAAATAAACGACGGGCCGCTCGATCATCACCTGCAGCGCATTTGGCTGACCCGAGACGGCATTTACTGCCTGTTGCACCGCTGCGAAAATGAGATTGAGGCCCGTAAACCCCAACAGCGACACAACCGCCAAGGTGCCGGCCACCTCGGCGCGACCATGCCCCCACACTTCGCGCCCCAAAGGGCGCTGGGCTGAGGCCACCGCGACCAAACTCAGCACGGTGCTGAAGGCATCGATAAAGGTGTGCAAAGCTTCGGCAAATAGCAGCAATGAGCGCGTCGCCCAGCCCGCGATCACCTCAATGCCCAACACCAGCAAGGTGAGCCACAGCCAAGTAAGTAATAGACGATAACAATGACGGCGTTGACGGTCGGCAGCAGCAATCACTGAATAGTTGACTCCAGCAGGTGCATAAGCTTTCTATTAAAACCTGTTGCCGCTCGACGAACTCACCAAAACTACCCTCTTGTTACGCGCCTTAATGGCATTGTGATGGCTCTAACTCGCTGACGCCCCAGTTTTGCCGCTACGATTTGAACCCATTTAGTGCCTATGACCTACCGAGAACTCGGTTCTCGTAGCAGAAGATTGAGGTCGCTAAGATCAAATGTATCCATCGAGTGCAGCCGGACAGTGAGGCGGCGATCGCATTTCGCTCAGGCGATCGCGCTACCAAGTCCCTGCACAAAGAAGCGCTGCAAGCGATCGCGGGAATATGAGTCGGGTCAATGTGAATGTTGAGTTTCCTGGCGTTTGTTCAGTTGGGGTGAGGAGCGATCGTATATTAAACCTCTTATCTATATAAGTTTAGAAAGATTCATGCTTTGCCACTCTTCAAAAGTAGCTTTCTTTATCTCGTCAGCTACAACTGGCCGTGCCTGATAGTCTCTAAACTCGAACCATTGGTAAAAAGCTTTCATCGTACTGAAGTGTTGACTTATGATATCAGCAATAGGTATTGCTCTGTTCTGATTAATATAATCTCTTGACTGCGACGACCACTTAAAATCTTTTATTTCATTTGACTTAAATTCAAATGAATAACTAATGTTAAATAAATTACTCTCCGATTCTGATGATGAATCTTGTATCCTTTCCATTCTCGTTGACAGGACAGGCACAGCAACTTTTTTGTGCTGAAGATATCTTCGCAAATCTCCAACAAATACGTTTTCAAATGAATTACTGAAGTGTTCTTTCCGCTTGGCATCATATTCTTTGGCAAAGTCTTGAAATTGCTCTGACTTGCTTTCTGATAGATGCTTGTAAACACCACGACTATGGTCTATGACTGAAAGATAGGCTGCAGCATAATTATGAATTCGACGTCCAATTTCGCGCCCTGCATTAATGTGTAGGTCTATCTGTTTCTCAGCGCTAAAGAGAAATTCGTCTCCCCTGGTAGACTCTAAAAAGTTTTTCAGGGTGGCCTCAAACTCCAAGTAATTGCATTTCAGTATGTAGAATGTATAAAATCTGACCGAGAAAAAACTTTTGCTCACTGGTCTTGTCTGTGCATTATGTGGGCACTGCCCATAACTAATAGTCCACATCATTTCTTAGCTAGTTCTAGCACTTTAACTAAAACCTTTTTGAGATTTCAGCTCTGGCAGAAGTGATATAGCCCGTTTGCTTTGCCAACAAAATGATACTCAACGTGCCGCGAATGTTGACTTGCAGACTTTTTGCGGCTTTGCGAGCGGCGCGATCGTCCAAAATGACTTCATTAGGTTGGATGGCGCATCACCCAAGAGATTACGTAGCTTTGTTCTTGCAGCATTTTATTCGGGTAGCGATCGCCTCACAGGAGCAGCTACGCCAACGCCTGCCTACAGTCAGGCTAAAAACAGTACGCTAAGGTTAGCGGGTTGAGGAGCAACCATCATGGAAACAGCCAAGCTACTGACGAACGAAGACGGGCAGATCGTAGTGTTACCTGCAGCCTTTCATCTCAACGGCACCGAGGTTTACATCAATAAAGTCGGGAATGCGATCGTCCTGCTGAACAAAGATAATCCCTGGCAGTCTCTCTTCGAGAGCCTTGAGCAATTTTCCGATGACTTCATGGACACTCGTGAACACCCGCCCCTCGACAGTCGCGAGAAGCTGTTTGAATGAAGTATCTGCTCGACACTAACATCTGCATTTACCTGATGAAGCATCAGCCCCCCTCTGTGGCAAAACGGTTTGCTGAGTGTCGTCAGGGGGATGTGGTGATATCGGCAATCACCCTAGCTGAGCTGGAATATGGCGTTCGGGCCAGCCGTGAAGACAGTCGCCAGCAAAATCGCCAGGCGTTAGATGCCCTAGTAGAGATGATTCCGGCGGTGGCGTTTGGTCGCCCTGCTGCAACGGTTTATGCGGATGTGCGGGCCGCTGCGTCAGAACGTCGGCGCGATGCCTTAGACAAGCTGATTGCGAGTCATGCCAGGAGTTTAGATCTCGTTCTTGTGACGAATAACCTGGATGATTTTCGCGCTTATCCAGATGTCGCTTTAGAGAACTGGGTGTAGAGATTTGTATCCCCCGCCCCAAATCCCAACGGGTCCTCACCTACACAATCCCCACCGCCGGGTCAAAATACCGCGCCCGGTAGTACATCATCCCCGTCTCTTCATCCAACTCCCGCCCCGTATAGCCAAACCGGAAGT
>CALCPB010000539.1 GCA_937897665.1 uncultured Halomicronema sp.
ATCTCTGCCGCATAGTGAATTCGAGTCGTCGTATCAGCCTTGAGCAACCCCGAGGGAGCGGTCGTTGTCTCGTCTGACAGCCCATTAAGCTGTAGCGCCATCAGCTCAAACACTTTGCTTTGCAAATACAGTCGCTTGGTGGTGCCGGTAAATGGACAGTCGATAATCTGCTGTACCACCGCTCGCATCGCCCCAGTCACCTTGGGCGAAAAGACCTGCTGCCAATCCTCCCCCTGTACCAATGGCTGTAGCTCTGGGGGCAACTCCCCAGTGGGCGTGGCAAAAAGCTGCCTCAGCAAGTACGGCTGCAGGTGAATATTCACGCCAAATTCAGGCTGGTTAGCAGCATGAATATTGGTCACGACTGGTTGAATGCCGCTCCCACCGATGTAGCTGTGGTCAGCGTCCTGATAGAGAAAGCTGCCGCTATCAACCACCCCTGACAGATGCACCATAAACTGCACCAGATGTGGATTTTCAACGCCTCGATAGATGAATCCGTCGGGGTAGGTTTCGTGAAAGATAGTCAGCTCTAACCCTGAACACAGCTCAATTTCACGACCATAGCCATAACCTAACTGTGACGGCATCGTATGGATGGTTTCCAGACCGTCAGCGGATGCCACCGGAGGACAGCACTGCTCAGCTTCTGCCCAAATATCATCCACTTCTAAGGCCGTCAAATCTAGACTCATGACTATCGAGGAAAAACTGAGATTTATTGAAAATTGATCTCAATAGTTCCGAATCTGCCTCAAAAAGTCAAGCCGTTGGCACATCTGAGCGATCGCGAATCACTTGCGGGGCAAGGGTTGCTCAACCCCTGCCACCCCCGACTGCACTCGCCATAGATTGGCTAGATTTCACCCTGGGCGAGCAGTTCATCGTGGGTACCTTGTTCGACAATCTGGCCTTTGTCCATCACATAAATGCAGGCGGCCTGACGAATGGTGGAAAGGCGATGAGCGATCGCGATCGTGGTTTTATCCCTCTTCTACCACTCTGGTCAGAATAAAGCTAAACTACCTACTCCATCGTTCCGCTGATCCAATAAAACCTTTATTACAGAAACGACATGTCGGCATTCTAGATTTCCTCTACTTAAAGTGACAGAAGAGGGCTATCGCAAGCCGCAAATAGGTTATGTCACTCCAGGTAGCTGTAATCAGTAACTGGTAAACCTTTCAATTCCGCATTCCGACTTCAGCATTTCGAATTCTGCTACACCTCAAGTGATCGGGTCTAAGGACTTACCATAACCTCCTTGCATCCCCAGTTTTTCGAGACGTTGAATCCAGAGCAAGCGGCCCTTAATTAGCGAAGACCTGATTTCCCTGTCGCCAGATTTGAGATTGCTGTTGTATCGCCCACATCGCCGCGTAGCGTCCTGACTGCGCGAGCAGTTCACGGTGCGAGCCTCGTTCGGTAACTTGGCCCCCCTCAAGCACGAGGATCAAGTCGGCTCCAACGATAGTTGAGAGTCGATGGGCAATCACAATCACGGTTTTATCAACCACAAGGCGGTTGATGGCTTCTTGCACCGCGACTTCGCTTTCAGTATCTAACGCTGAGGTGGGTTCGTCGAGCAAGACGATGGGGGCATCTTTGAGCATGGCACGGGCAATCGAAAGGCGCTGACGCTCGCCGCCGGATAGGGCACCGCCAATGTCACCAATGCGGGTGTCATACCCTTCGGGCAGTCGGGTAATAAAGTCGTGGCAGTTGGCGGCTCGGGCGGCCGCTGCGACCTCGGTATCGGTCGCCCCAGATTTGGCCATGCGGATATTGTTGAGAATGGTGTCGTCAAACAGATACACATCCTGAAAGACGACCGAGAGAGACCGCATGAGATCAGCCGGTTTCACCTGTCGGATGTCGATATCGCCGATGCGAATGACTCCCGCTTGAACATCGGCAAAGCGAGTGATTAAACGGGTAATTGTGGTTTTACCACTGCCAGAAGGCCCGACGAGGGCAGTGAGCGATCGCGCGGGCGCATGAAACGACACATCCCGCAGTGCCCAGGCCGTTTGCTCCGCATAGCGGAAGGACACCTGGTCAAAGGTGATGTCAAACTGGGCCAACGGCGCGGGTGCCGTTGGCACGGGCAAAGCTGGAATCTGCATCACCGCTTCGATGCGCTCCAGGCCGATTTCCATTAGATCGAAGATGCTGGTGAGGCCGATGAGTTGAGCCAACGGTTCTGTAAATCGCATGGCAATCACAATCAGCGCCAACAAGGCCGGGATGGAAAGACTGCCTTGCAAAATGAACAGCACGCCCAGGCCAATGACGACTAAAATGCCGACTTCCACGAGTGTCGCCATCGTAATTACGGGCAGGCTCACCAGACGTTGGCCTCGCGCTTGGGTGGTGCGCTGATGCTCTAGAGCTGCTTGTAGCCGCTGTGATCGCGTGCCGACTTGCTGGGTAGCGCGCAAAACCGGGAGCCCCTGAGCATATTCCACAACGCGGGAGGCCGTATCGGCATTTGCTTCTGTGACTTCTCTCAGAGTGCGTTTGACCCGCGATCGCATCTGCCGATAAATCGGCACGGCAAGGGGAAAGGTCACCAGCAGCGCCATGGCTAAGCGCCAATCAATGAACAGGGTGACGAGTACGGTAATCACGGGCACCACCACCGTCTGAATCACCAGTGTAGACAGGCTCCCCATCCACATCACCAGCTCGCTCACGTTGCCGTTTATCACCGTATTAAGATCGCCCGATCTGCGCTGATTGAGCGCTTGGAGGGGGATGCGCCGAAGTTGTTCGCCCAGGCGTAAGCGGGTGTCATGGGCGACGTTCATAGAGATCAGCCAGCTAAAATCTAACTCTTGCCAGCGGAGCCAACCCTCAACCAGAACCAACACGCCAAACAGTGCCAGCAGCGCCCAGACCTGCTGTGTGGCAATAGGGCGAGTCAATAGGGCTGACAGCAGCGGAAAAAACAGGGCAAAAATGATGCCTTGAAGTATCGAGGCCATCACGGATAGGAGGAGCGCCCTTTGCAGTTGCGGGCGATAAGTACCGGCAACGCTAATCATGCGGCGGTAGGTTTTAAGCATGGTTTGTGAGTAATGGGTCAGAAACGAGTCGTGAGACCCGACCAGCGAATAGTCACATCGGGCGTTCGCCAACAAACTGTTGCTGAAGCGATCGTGTCATTCTTTTAGAACAGACGGGGCAGTAACCGCTTCGTCTGCTGCATATACGCCTGATACTGATTGCCAAACTGCTCTAGCATCATTTTTTCCTCATTGCCAACGCGTAAAAAGTACAAAGTGCCGAAGGTCAGAATGCCCGATAAACCCACAATCCAATTGGTTAGCAGCAGCCCTTGGGCCATTGCCCACAGCCAAATCGCGGTATACATCGGGTGGCGAATCGTACGATAAATGCCGTCGGTAATCAGGGTATGGTCTTCCCGCATTTGCAAGGTGGGCGACCAGTTTTTGCCCAAATCGTGATGAGAACACCAAAACAACCACAGCGCGATCGCAAATATGAGCACCCCGAGGATGTTCGCCCAAAACGGCAATGAGTAATCCGCAAACCTGAGCCAAGGAGTCAAGATATAAAGCATGGGGAGAATGAACATGCCCAGAAAAACCGCCACTAGCAAAGTCTTCTCCTGAGTCGTTTTACGGTCATCGGCAATGATGTTTTTCTGTTGCACGCGCTGGTGAGGCATGCGGATGATCGAGCTAGAAACTAAACCCAT
>CALCPB010000540.1 GCA_937897665.1 uncultured Halomicronema sp.
ACAGTGGAACGCTCTTAATGTCTTGGCTAACTCACGAGCCCCTAGACCACACTGGGCTGTAGGAGAGCGCAGAGCTGGTGGCGAGTGGTTGGTGGAGAAAATTGCCGCATCATAAAAGTACCCCCAAGATCAATGCTGGGTAGAGGTCGGTGGCGTATAGACTGCTGAATTCTGGCCGGGAAGTTGAACAATCGACGATCAGGGCGGGAGAGTCGAGTCGCTCACCCGAGGTTAGGCAGATGCTCAGGGTCAATGACGGTGCCCGCTACTCGGCCAGGTTGATGCGATCGCTCACATCTCTGACGACCTGATTGACGCTAGGATCTTTTTTGATTTGTTTGGCAATTTTGTCACAGCTATACATCACTGTGGTGTGGTCTTTACCGCCGAAGACGGCCCCAATTTTGGGCAGACTCAGGTCAGTGTGCTGACGCATCAGATACATGCCGATTTGTCGGGCCAAGCTGATCTCTCGCTTCCGAGAATTGCTCTTGAGATCCGTCTCGGGCACGCCAAAAACTTCTGAAACGACCTGCAGCACAGTGTGAGGAGAGACCTCGACCTTTTCGCTAGAAGTAGCGCTGAGGACGGGCATGAGATTATCAACTGTCATGGGCAGTCCCGAAATTGAGGTGTAGGCGATCGCGCGAATGAGCGCCCCCTCTAGCTCTCGAATATTGGAGGTGTAGGTCGAAGCGATGTATTCAATGACTGGACGCGGGAGCTGCACATTTTCATATTCCGCCTTCTTTTGCAGAATGGCCATGCGAGTTTCAAAGTCGGGAGCCTGAATATCGGCAATCAAGCCCATCGAAAACCGCGACACTAAGCGCTCTTGCAGACGCGGGATTTGATTGGGCGGGCGATCGGAGGCTAAGACAATCTGTTTGCCCGCTTCGTGCAGCGTGTTAAACGTGTGGAAAAACTCTTCCTGTGTGTATTCTTTACCCTCAATAAACTGAATATCGTCGACTAACAACACATCAACCTGGCGATAGTGATCGCGAAAGGTTTGCATGTTGTCTTTACGAATGGCCGTAATCAGGTCGTTGGTGAATTGCTCAGTAGAGACATAGGAGACGCGCGCAGCCGACGTAATCTCTAGCCGGTAATGCCCAATCGACTGCATCAGATGAGTTTTACCCAAACCCACACCACCACACAAAAAGAGCGGGTTGAACTCTCTTCCTGGTGATTCAGCGACCGCCAATGCTGCCGCATGAGCCATCCGGTTGTTAGCCCCCACCACAAAGCGCGAGAAAATGGCTTTGGGATTTAGGCCAGCTGTCCGCCCATGGGTAGGGGCATCGGATTTCGCTTCTGCCACAGGCAGAGGCGCGGGCCAGTTGATGTCAGCTGCAGCAGTGCCGTTCTCAGGCGCAGTGGGGTGAAGATCTAGAGTGTCCACCACAAACTTGACATCGACTGCTCGCCCTAAAATTCCAGTGACTACCGTAACAATGGTGCCAAGGTAGTGTTTTTGTAGCCAGTTGCGAGCAAAGGGGTTCGGCGTCGAGATAATGAGTGTTTGATCTGACAGTGCTTGGGCACGAGCTGGTTTAATCCAGGTTTCGAAGGTGGGCCTACTGAGTTGTTCTTGGAGTTCTTCCAGAACCTTTTGCCACATGCCGTCTAGGGCTTGTTCCACGCCACACCTCCACCGTTTGCCACCGACTGAATACTGAGCCTAATGCCAAGCCACGCTTCGAGAAATTCTCGATGGTCAAACTTGGCACTGCACAAGTTATCTTGACAGCTCGTCAAAAAATTACTCTGCACGGAGAGATCGCCAGCGCTTTCTCCACGTGCGTCATGATGAATATAGATGTCCATACAGCGATCGCTAGGCTGGCAACTCTGATAAAGGAGTTGAGCCTCAGAGCGACCAACTTGGACTTACTAGCGTACCCGATCTTTTGACCTTAGTTTCTGCCAATTAGGCTAAATGGTAAAAATATTCGACTCTAAAGAGAGCGTATAAATTATCCTCTTTAATCTCGAACACACTATATATAGATGACGTCAACAGTAGCTGATCACTTTGATCAGGTGTGGATAGCTACGTTTCCCCGACTGCAGCGGAGAGTGTCTTGAAGTCAGTCTTGGTGGTACAGGATGTTGGCCCTAGATTATATCAGGAGACTCCGACATGCGGCGGTGCTCGTCGAGCCGCAACCGCTTAGGGAAAAGTTGCTGAACCATAACTGCCTTGATCGCCGGTGAGCCTTATCAAGGCAGCCGAGCTGACGACGACTGACTCGTCCTGAGCGACAGGCTTCGTTGCGTGCTGCAGTTGGGGTTGGGTGGCGCAAGACAGCTGTCGGTTAGAACGTGAAGGCAGGATATCTCCCTGACCCTAGCGGCGATCGCTTCGAGAAGCTGGTCTAGGAAAGGTGCTTTTGCCGTGTTTGGGTGGGGACACGCTGTGAATCGCAGCTATTTCAGTGGGGTCTGTCTGTTTCCCTGGCGGGGCTAGAAGGTCTTCGTCAAGCGAGCCGGGTTGCTGCGAAAGCGCGGTGAGGTCCACTGCACCATTCTTTCCAGCAGATTAGGTGCCAGGCGATTGCCTAAAACTGCCAGATGAGTTTGCCAACCGACTAAAATTTCGGCCGTATCAGACCGTAAGCCCTTAACGAGAGCCTTGGCGACTTGTTCAGGCGTAATGGGCTGGACAAACCGAAACCAATGAAAATCGCGCACCATGTCGGTGTCGGTCAGAGAGGGGAGCAGGGTCGTTACCTGAATATTGTGGGGGGCTAATTCACCGCGTAGGGCTTGGCTAAAGCCTAAAATGGCGAACTTGGTCGCTGAATAAGTGGCCATTGTGGGGGCAGCTACTTTGCCCATTAAGCTGGAAACATTAACGATATGGCCGCGACGGTAGGCGGCCATCCGGCGCGCCACCAGGCGAGTCATGGTGTAGAGACCAACGAGGTTGGTCGAGATTTCTGACTGCACGTGAGGCAGGCATGATTGTAAGAATGGAACCTGATGGGAGATGCCCGCGCAGTTGATCAACAGATCAATGGGGCCGTGATTGCGCCAAGCATGGGCTACAGCTACATTGACTGCAATGGGCTGGGTGAGATCGAGAGGGAGCACAATTGCCCTTGATCCTAAGGCTTCAACCGTGGCAGCGACTTCGTGTAGCAGGGCCGCGTTACGGGCTACCAAGATAATGCGATCGCACTGTTGATGGGCAAATTCGAGGGCGATCGCGCGGCCAATACCGCGCGATGCGCCAGTGATGAGTGCCGTTTTTCCTTGCAGATGCATAGAAACCTCCACTGGGTTGAGTTGGTCGGCATTGAATGACTGCGGGAGCCTGCGGATGATAGCTCTATTGGCACTGTGAAAGTGGCCCCGCAAGAATGCCGCAGCCGTCTGTACGTTGGGGTGAAAACGTACACATGGCCTCAGCGAACAGAATTAGAGAGCTAAGTTTTGATGCGGAACCGGACTGTGAATGATGTCTCGTCGGGGTCGG
>CALCPB010000541.1 GCA_937897665.1 uncultured Halomicronema sp.
GAGGCCCTCCGAACCACTCGCTTTGAATAGATCCAAGGCCCGCCCCCATCTCTGAGTTTGGACTCCCCATCGAATTGCCGTGGCGCAACCACCATCCCCATCAAAAGGGGACAGCTCAATCCGGGCGTGGAATTGCTCCTTTTTTGTGGCACAGCCTGCCCGGAGGGCTTAAAGGCAGCGACAGCAGGGGATTGGCGATCGGTAGCGCTATTTTGCAGAATTGGTACCAAGGGCACAAACAGCATAGACGTCATCAAAGCTTACGCCATTGATGGCGCGATCGCGGCGCTGAGCACCCGGTAGACATCGTCAGCAGTCGTGGCAGTTTGAGTGGGTATCTATGTTTCACTGCGAGCTTTGCCAGCCGGGTCGGTAGCGAGTAGGACAAGTTTCCCCAACACGTCACCGCGCTCAATCATTTCATGGGCCTGTCTGGCCTTGGTTAGGGGCAATTGCGCCGCGATCGCTGGTTTGATTTTGCCTTGAGCCAGCAGTTCGAAGAGCCGGGCTAAATCTGCTGTAAACCACTCTGGATGCCGTTGACGCAGTGCCGTAATCGAATAGAACTGCGTCGCCCGACCATTCGGCAACCAGTTCCACAGTTTTAGGCGCAGAAAATCGAGGGGAATGCTACCGCCCTGGCCCAGAACCGCCGTGTGAAAGCCATAGGCGGCCAAGATGCCGCCAGCACGCAGCCAACTCAGCGATCGCGGTAAGCTCGCTCCGCCAATCGGATCAAACACTGCATCCACCCCGTCACCGACGATATCCCGCAGTGTGTTTTCCCAACTTTCGCACTGATAGTCCACCGGGATGGCCCCCGAATCGGCAATCAGTCTCTGCTTGCTGGCCGCATCGATGCCAATCATCGACAAATTTTGCAGCTGGCCTAACTGCAGCATGGCTGACCCCACAGCGCCGCCCGCCCCTTTTACCACAATCCGCTGGCTCGGCTGCACATTGGCGACTCGATGCAGCAGTTGATAGGCTGTCAGATAAGACAAGATTAAGCTCACCGCCGCCGCTGGCTCAAGCTCTTCAGGCACCGGGGTCAAGCCATTTTCGGGTCGGCAAAGATATTCCGTATAGCCACCCGTGACGGTGAGATCGCCCACGTGTTGACCGACCGTAAATCGGGTGGCGTTCGGCCCCTGTTTGTCAACCACGCCCACCAGGTCATAACCGGGCGAAAACGGCGGCTTGACCTGGAGTCCTGGATATTTGCCCTTGCGAATCATCACATCCGTGAAGCTGGCACTGGTCGCTAAAACTCGAATGCGCACCTCGCCCGTTTGCGGTTCCGGCAGGGTCGGTTGCTCCACCACTTGTAGCACCTCGGGTGACCCAAATTGTGTGATGACGATGCGTTGATAGCTCATGCGACCTCTCATCGAGGAAACAACTTTCTAGCGTCGGGGTTGACCGAGTAATTGCGATCGCGTCGGAGCCCCTCAAGCAAAACCGATAGTCGCTGCCAAGCCTTGGCCAGTCCCAACCGACGACGGGGAAAGCTCTATTCTCTCCCTCCCTCCTGTGGCCTCTTGGGATGGCGGCTGCCAGCACCGGGGGGAACACCGGATGGGTAACCGACTCATCCCAGCGAGATTTCAACTGTTAGTCATACCAAGGCTGACAAAAGTCGAACAGCTTGGGTTCGGCGGCGGCAAACCCAATGAGCGCTAAAGAACCATGTGATGCCCTCAAGCCCGCTAGTGGTGCGGCGCTTGGACATAATCACAACAGACTCAAAAGCCTCGTTTAATCGACCTCTCAAGCAACGGCTCAAGCCTGTTATAAAATCCAGCCTAAACGATTAACAGATATCGCTAAAACTCCTATTTCAAAGAAGCACCTTAATTATCTTTATATTTAACATAACCATTTCTAAATCCGCCAAAGATCGCGATAAAAATATGAGGTTTTGGGGAATGCTGAACCAACCTCGCCTCACCTCGCCTCTGTGATGACTAACCAGTTCAAAAATAATTCACCTGCAATTTTTATTCGCAAGATGGAATCTCCAGAAATCATGCCAAGCATTTTTACCAAATAAGCCTGAAGTGTTTACCTCATAAGCTTTAGGGGAAAGCTCACCCCTGGCATATCAGTTAGGCATCCGAGGCGATTCAAGAGCTTGTAGACAGCAGAAATTTCCTTAAGAGCAAAAAATTAGCCTACAGTAGCGGCTCTTGATCATGATGGACACAGATGGGTTGATGTTTTAATTATGTTAATAAATCCCCCTGACTCATTGCCGCCTGTGTGAGGATAAAGGTGCTTCCTCCTGTAGAAGGAAAGAGATTTTCTATCTTTCCGATCAAATATCGGATTGTAGTTTCTTTAGCTAGAGCTGATTTGAAGACTCTAGAATTTAAGCTCGTTGCGCTTCAATTTAAAACCAAATTTCAATATGACAACGGAGAAAATCAGATGGATGTCAAATTTTTTCTGCGCGCATACAGCCAGGGCGATCGCAACTTTCAGGCCGCGATTTTGCACGGGGTTGACCTGAGCAACTGTAATCTGAGTGGAATTGATCTCAGTCGCGCTGATCTCAGCGGCGCTAACCTTAGCGGCGCTAACCTCAGCCGCGCCAATGTGAAGTATGCCAACTTGGCTGGTGCAGACATTAGCCACGCTGATCTCAGTGGCGCTCACCTCGAATCGGTGAATCTCATTGGTGCTGCCTTAGACGGCACAAAATTAGTAGGCAGCAATCTAACTCGCGCTGATTTGCGCACCGCTGATGTCGAAGGGGCTGCCCTCCGCGGCGCTAATCTCACTGAAGCCGACGTCAGCGGGGCAAATTTCCGCCAGGTGGATCTGGCAAGTGCTTGTTTAGAAGGGGTAGATCTGCAGGGAGTGGATCTAGACGGAACAGATATCTCCCAAATTCTCTCTCGGGCGGAACAAGAATCGGCGGGGATTTCTCGTGATTGGGTCAGTTGGGGGGCTCATTAGAGCCTCCGCACAGTTCAAGCAGAGTCACGACCTGGCTCACGGGTTGAAGCTGTTCAAGCAGGGGATTGGCCAGTCTCCTGAGGACATCATTGCCTTGATGAGTCATTTGTGGGGTGACCTCATCAAACGGCAGCTTGGCATCCCACTCGCCATCAGCATGCTGAGTCGGGGAGTGCTTTCTCAGCGTGGCTGACCCAGGGGCCGACCTCAAGGTTGGTATCTGTTTAGCGTGATCTTTAGGATCCCCCGCTGTCGCCGCCCCCTTGAAAAA
>CALCPB010000542.1 GCA_937897665.1 uncultured Halomicronema sp.
ATCTCAGCCTGAAACAATTATTTTCGTAAACCAGAGTCAATACTATACTCACTCGACTGCCGTGCTAATGATATTTCGGCACTTAAATGGGTTGTGGTCTCTGCTTTATTACTTGAGAGTTGTGCCACTATTTATTCGCGACTTTGTCTATCGATGGGTAGCTCGTAACCGTTACAGATGGCTGGGGAAGCGGGCCACCTGTCGCATGCCAACTCCCGAACTCAAAAAGCGTTTCCTGGATGAAACCTTTTAGCGCCGAGAGCATACCTATCACCGGTGAACCGAACTGTTAGAGTACTTGTAATCTTAGGCTCAAATATCCTTGCGATTGCCTAGACAAGCTGGCCTGAGAGCTCAGGCATGCCACTGAAGATAGCCAATCATTCGATGCCGCTACCGATGTAATCGCCCAATTTGCATAAAAGTCTCCTAATCACCCTGAGTGATGGATGTAACAACACTCTGCACTTTGGAGATTGGTCTTATGTCTGTCATCAAACAGTTGTTTCAACGCTTCAACAAACCAGTGCTGGTTTTTGCCATTGCCATCGCGACGACGATTAGCATTTTTATGTCGAGCGCGATCGCGCGGCCGCCATCACCCTACATAACAGCGATTTCGGATTGGGTAAATGTGGATTCGGGGCAGTCTGTCAGCCTGTTCTGGCAATGTCCCGCTGGTCGGGGCGCAATTAGTGGAGGCTTTCAAACCGAAGGCGTTTCTGGCAATTCGTTCGCTGGTTTCAAGGTGATTAATTCCCACCCAGAAAACTACAACACTTGGCGTCTTAGACTCAACAACACGGACGATATTGCCCGCAACGTCAAAATCTACACGGTCTGCGCGTTGCCTTAGGCCAGATACGAGGAGGTGATTGGCTTTGCCCCAGCTATTTGCTGTTGTTTATTGATCAGGGTGTGATGTCGATCCTCGATTTCAGATTTTGATTCGAGCATAGTTAAAGAGTGAGTGAAAGGGATGGCATCTTCTAAACTGCGCGATCGCCTCAGTCGTTACTTTGAGCTATGGGCACTACGCTTTGTCATCAACCTGTTCAAGTTTTCGCTGACCACGACGCTTGCCCGGACGCTGGTATTCGCCGTGCTCCTCGCTCATCTTTTGATGACAACCGGAGAGGGCCCCGTGCCATCAGCTGCCGTACTCGTTCAATGGGCAGTACAAGGGTTCAACTTCATACTGTTTAGCGTGACTGGCGGCGGCGATTTTGAGGGCGGCATTCCTGAACTGGGCGAACTGGTGATGGCTTTCGCCACCCCCTATTTGATGGCTACCAGCATTGTGGTCTCGATCGCTGAGACGCTAATCGGCAAAAGCCTATTTCACTGGCTGCAATGGTCCCACAAATCACGACTGATGTTCCTGCTGGCGGTGTTTGGACTCCTCATGAGCTTATCGGTTGGGGCCAGCAACTTACCGGCAACCGAGGTGCCCTACTGGCTGCGAATTGTGATCTTGAGCTTTCTCGGGGGCTGGGCTGCGATCGTGCTGATGCTGCTACACAGCATCAGGCAAAAGGCCGAAAAAACCTTCCGTCGCTACCGCGATCGCGTCCTGTCCTGTGGGGGCGAGCTCACCCTGCCAATACTGAGGAGTCGTTGGGGACGGAGTGGGGGTTGGCGGCGACCCGATATGATTAACTTGCTTATCGAAACCAAACTCCAAAGCCCCCTCAAACGTCATCTCAACCCAGTTTGGCGGTAGCCTCCTCAAGGACAGCTTATGGAATCAGAACTGGAGCAACTGCTGCATCAGGCTCAGCAGG
>CALCPB010000543.1 GCA_937897665.1 uncultured Halomicronema sp.
GAGGTGTAAAACACCGCAACCAGCGTTTCGGCCTGGCTCTTTTCTTTGCTCCAGCGGCGATAGCGACCCGTTAGCTCACCGACATTGTGGCGCAGCAGCGGGCCGTGGCCGGTGGCAACGGTGGTCACTTCGGGCAGGGCATCCATCCGCTTCATCGCTGAGAGCACGGAGCGTGCATTGGGAGCCATCAAGCACTCGTAATAGAATCGAAAATCAGGCGAAATCGCGTCTAAATCTTCGTCATATAGGTCATCGCTGCAATAGTGCAGGCCAAAAGCATCGCAGGTAAACAGCACCTGACTCTTGTGGTCGTAGGTGAAAATCGTATCGGGCCAATGCAGGTTCGGGGCGTTGACAAACTCTAAAACATGGCCGTTGCCCAAGTCGAGCTGGTCACCGTTTTTGACCTGCAATCGCTCAAAGGGTTGATGTACCAGATCGTCAAGAAAGGCCAGCGCCACCTTGGCGCCAACGACGGTCATCTGCGGGGCCAGCTCCAACACATCGCGCACGAGGCCGCTGTGGTCGGGCTCGGTGTGGCTAATGACCAGGTAGTCAATCGTGGTCGGATCAATTTGCCCCTTGAGAATATCGAGATACAGCTCGCGAAACTTGGCGTGGGAGGTATCAACCAGGGCAATCTTGTCGCCGCGAATCAGAAAGGAGTTGTAGGTGGTGCCGTTTTGCAGGCCAAACTCGATGTCAAAGCGATCTCGATCCCAGTCGAGCGATCGCATGACCGTGGTGTCCGCAGCAATGTCGGGTTCCACTTGCATGGTGAGGCGTTTTTGAACTTGGGGTGCGGCGACGACCATCGAGCCCTCCTGGCGGGATACTTTAACAATGGTAAAGTTTCTTAACTTCCTTTATTGTGCCGCATCTGGAAGGATTGAGCCGTTAGGATCTTTTATCGATCCTGCCAGTTTCGCTAAAGATCCCGATGGAAATGCTCCATTTCCCCCTGATCCCCACTGCTGACGGCAGCGCCACCTTCTTTTCCGAAGTCTTTGGCGAATGGTTTCACAGCCGCGCGGGAGCCTATGCCGAAGCCCGCAGCATCTATGTACAAGCAACCAATCTGGTGCCCCGCGCCCTGAGGCAAGACGGCATCACAATTTTGGATGTCTGTTACGGCCTGGGCTACAACACCGCTGCTGCCTTAGAAGGCATTTGGGCAGTTAAGCCTCAGGCTCACATTCAGCTAGTGGGACTGGAACTGGATGAAGCCGTGCCCCGCGCCGCGATCGCGCAGGGACTCGTCAATGACTGGCCGCCAGCCGTGCAAGCTGCCCTCACCGATCTCGCCAAGACGCAGCAGATTCGCAATCACCTCCAGGCAGACCTTCTCATCGGTGATGCTCGTCAGCATGTACAAACGCTGGCAAACGCTGGATTGCAGGCCGACGTCATCTTTCTTGATCCGTTTTCGCCGCCGCGCTGTCCGCAATTGTGGACGGTCGAATTCCTCTCATTGGTGGCTCAGTGTTTGCAGCCGCAGGGGGTGCTGGTGACCTATTCTTGCGCGGCGGCGGTGCGCACGGCGCTGCAACTGGCAGGATTGCAAATCGGCTCGCTGGCAGTGCGCGATCGCCAATGGCCCAGCACCCTGGCCAGCTA
>CALCPB010000544.1 GCA_937897665.1 uncultured Halomicronema sp.
GGCATACGAGATTACAAGGTGACTGGAGTTCAGACGTGTGCTCTTCCGTCTTCGCCTTCTCCGGTGGGGGTTAGAATGGCTGAATGAATTGTTGATCGCGGTTTGTCATGACCTCTGCTGCCCCTACCAAAACCCAGTACGAAGCTGTCATCGGTCTGGAAACCCACTGCCAGCTCAGCACCGAGACCAAGATTTTTTCGCCCAGCTCAACGACCTTTGGGGCCGACCCCAACACCCACATTGACCCCATCGTGTTGGGCATGCCGGGGGTGCTGCCGGTGCTCAATCAAAAGGTGTTGGAATACGCGGTGAAAGCGGGCTTGGCCCTCAATTGCCAAATTGCCCCTTACAGCAAGTTTGATCGCAAGCAGTATTTTTATCCTGACCTGCCCAAAAACTATCAAATCTCGCAGTTTGACCTGCCGATTGCCGAGCACGGCTGGCTAGAGATTGAGCTGGTCGATCGCAAAACGAACGAAGTCAGCCGCAAGCGCATTGGCATCACCCGCCTGCATATGGAAGAAGATGCGGGCAAGCTGGTGCATGCGGGCAGCGATCGCCTCGCGGGTTCAGCCTATTCTCTAGTGGATTTCAATCGGGCTGGGGTGCCGTTGGTCGAAATCGTATCAGAGCCAGACCTGCGCACTGGGCAAGAGGCCGCCGAATATGCTCAAGAACTGCGACGCATCATGCGATATCTGGGCGTCAGTGACGGCAACATGCAGGAAGGCTCACTACGCTGCGACGTGAATATTTCGGTGCGGCGGGTGGGAGCCGAGAAGTTTGGCACGAAGGTCGAGATCAAAAATATGAACTCCTTCAGCGCCATTCAAAAAGCCATCGAGTATGAAATCGACCGTCAAATTGCGGCGGTCGAAGCGGGTGAACCGATCTATCAAGAGACCCGCCTGTGGGAAGAAGGCAGTCAGTGCACCATCAGCATGCGCCTCAAGGAAGGTTCCAGCGACTATCGGTACTTTCCTGAACCGGATTTGCCTCCTATCGAAGTCGCGCCTCAGCAGCTCGAAACCTGGCAGCAAGAACTGCCGGAGCTACCGGCTCACAAACGCACTCGTTATGAGGAGTCGCTGGGCTTATCGCCCTATGACGCACGCGTCTTGACGGATGAGCGCCAAGTGGCAGAATACTTCGAGACAGCAGTGCAACTGGGAGCCGACCCGAAACTGGCGGCGAACTGGATCACCCAAGACATTGCTGCCTACCTTAATGCAGAAAAGCTCTCCATCACTGAGATTGCCCTCAAGCCAGAAATGCTGGCAGAAATGGTGAAGCTGATTGCCGACAATACCATTAGCACCAAGATCGCGAAGGATATTCTGCCTGATCTGCTGACTCAGGGGGGCTCGCCCCAGGCGATCGTCGAGGAGCGCGGACTCAGCCAAATCTCTGACCCGGAAAAGATTGGGGCCATCATTGATGAGGTGTTGGCCGCCCATCCTGATGAGCTGGAAAAGTATCGCGCTGGCAAGAAAAAGCTCCAAGGCTTTTTTGTCGGTCAGGTCATGAAGCGAACCAGTGGGCGGGTAGATCCGAAGCTCACCAACCAAATCTTAATAAAGAAGCTAAATAGTTAAGAAGTGTAAAGATCGGGGGTGGGCCCTTCACCCCTCATGGCCAGTGTGCAATACTATGTTATGTAGATGCACCCTGATGGTAGGGAGAGCTGAATTCAGCTCTCCTTTTTTCCTTTTAAAGGCTTTTTATCTATTACCCTACGCTGATCAGTCGCTGAGCCATTCCGTCAGTGGGCCAGTTTCTGAGAGTTTGGGGGGATTAGACAATATCTTTTAACATCCCATAACTAGAGTCACTCGGTAAATTAAGAGAGCCATTTGTGCAATCGCCTGCGATGGACTCTCGAACGCCTCGAATTGCCCTGCTGATTGACGCTGATAACGCCCCTGCTTCCAAGATTGACTTGGTGTTTAGCCGGCTGGAGTTTCTCGGCACGATTCGGGTTCGCCGCGCTTACGGCAATTGGAAAAAAGACCATCTGCAAGGGTGGGCCAAAATTCTACACAAGCACGCGATCGTGCCGATCCAGCAGTTTGACTATGTAACGGGCAAAAACGCCACTGATATTGCTCTAGCGATTGACGCCATGGATTTGCTGCAAACCATGCGACCAGAGATTTTTGGCATTGTGGCGGGCGACAGTGACTATACGCCCTTGGTGGTCAGACTGATCGCCTCGGGAGCGCAAGTGTTTGGCTTTGGTCAGGTCAAAACTGCCGCGATCGCCTTTCAAGAAGCCTGCACGGAATTTGTCTCACTGGATAGCGACGCGGGCAAAACGCCCACTTATGGACATTTCAACACCGGTCACAACAAACAGGGTGCTGCCGTATCGAGTCTTGGCTCTGCCAACACCGTTGCTCTGACTATGGTCGATTCGTCATCTCTGACTGAAGCTGAAGCCTTACCTACAACAGTCTTTGTGGAAGCGATTAAGCAAAATCAGCAGTCTACCGGTTGGGCAGATGTTAAATCGATTGGGGCTTACCTCAGCCAACGAAAAATCGTCAAAGCGGCCTACAACGTCAACCGCTGGGCCAGCTATTACAAAAAATTTCCGGTGATGTTTGAAGTGCAGGAGCTGGATGGCAAAACAATGGTGAGGTTGCGGGCAGAAACGTAGGT
>CALCPB010000545.1 GCA_937897665.1 uncultured Halomicronema sp.
GCAGGCGACGCCGCAGCTAGATATCAGGACTAGAGCGCGATCGCGGTTATGGGGCAGCGGTGGGTCTGATATAGCTTGAGGAAACCTTATGACTGGGAGTGAGGTGGCAGCGGGCTCTCTACAATAGAGCTAAGGTTTATCGCAATTTTTAAGGAGACTCTTTTGAAATCTCAATCTCTCGGTTGGCAGCCGATCGCGCTGGCGTTTGTGGCGCTGGCCGTGTTTGTCGTCGCCTCTAGCAGCTTTGTCATTATCAATCCGGGGCAGGCGGGGGTGCTGAGCATTTTAGGAAAAGCTCAAACGGGCGAGCTGTTAGAGGGGGTGCACTTCAAACCACCCGTCGTTTCAGCGGTGGATGTGTATGACGTCACGGTACAAAAATTTGAAGTCCCGGCTCAAAGTTCGACCAAAGACCTGCAGGATTTGTCGGCACGATTTGCCATCAACTTTCGCTTAGACCCGAGTGAAGTCGTGACTATTCGCCGCACTCAAGGCACCCTCGAAAACATTGTGTCTAAAATCATTGCGCCTCAGACTCAAGAGTCGTTCAAAATTGCGGCAGCAAGACGCACTGTTGAAGAAGCCATTACCAAACGCGAAAATCTGAAGAACGACTTTGACGAAGC
The DNA here is from genome assembly GCA_937897665.1 of uncultured Halomicronema sp. Lineage (GTDB taxonomy): Bacteria > Cyanobacteriota > Cyanobacteriia > Phormidesmidales > Phormidesmidaceae > Halomicronema. Next base: position 627 of record CALCPB010000545.1, read on the forward strand.
GCTAGACGAGCGCTTAGCCAAATACGGCATCATCGTCCTGGATACCAGTGTGGTTGATCTAGAGTTATCGCTCGAATTTGCATAAGCGGTCGAGGAAAAGCAAATTGCTGAACAGCGGGCGCGGCGAGCCGTATATGTGGCTCAAGAAGCCGAGCAAGAAGCACAAGCCGAAATCAACCGGGCCAAAGGTCGCGCTGAAGCCCAGCGTCTCTTGGCAGAAACGTTGAAAGCTCAAGGTGGCGAACTGGTGCTGCAGAAAGAAGCGATCGAAGCCTGGAAAGCGGGTGGAGCGCAGATGCCTCGGGTGCTGGTCACGGGCGGTGGCTAGTCGTCTAGCGTGCCTTTTATCTTTAACGCTAGCGACCTGGGTGAGTAGAACCGAGGAGCTCGCCTACAGCTCGTTTTTCTGAAAATCTTCGAGAGATTTTAAAGTCTCTGAAAGGGCGCTGATTGGTTGAGATTTCGACCGGTCAGCGTTTGCTTTTTCGGCCTCCAGCAGTTCTGCGAAATTTTCTAGCGGCGACTGAAGTGTGGGGGCCATCACGACTGGGGGCGAAAAACCTGAACTGGCTGCCTCACCGGACTCGGTTCCTGACAGCCACTCCGGTTCTGTCTCCGAGATCGCCCAGGCAGCGGCAATATCAGCAGGGGAATCTTCCTCAGACTCTGGCGAGACAATCGCCGAGGCGATATCGGCCATCTCAGCCCGCTCATCGTCGTCCGTCTCCTGGGCTAGCGGCTGACTTGTCGCTGGCTGCCAGGCCGCGGGCAATTCAGGCAGTTCATCCTCGATCTCTGCCACGTCTGCGGCAGCTTCAGCATCGTCGCTCTCTTCTGCCGCTGCAGGCGGTACGCTGGCGGCTTCTAATAGAGCATCCTCAGCAAATTGTAGGGGCTCGACGTTTTCAGAAACCGATGACACGTTTGCTGGAACTGCCATATGAGGGGTCGCAGAGAGTGTCTTGCTGGAGTTCTCTGAATTGACGGTTTCTTTTGCCGTTGGTGCTACTGCTGTCGCTAAAGGTGATGCGGTTGTCGACGATGCAGTGGCAGAGGGGGAAGACAGTGAATCGGCTGCAAGGGTGAACGGCTCCGAAGGTGCCGGTGCTTGGGTGGTCGAGGGGGATGAGTCTGGCTGAGCCGAGGCCAAGACCGATGTCGGGCGCGCTTCGCTCTGGGCGATCGCGCTGGGTGCCTGCATAAACGAATCCTCAAACTCAAAATTTAGCGCGACGTCGATGCCAATCTCGGGCTCGGGTGGGGCGGTGCTCTCTAAGCTTGGGATGGGGACTGCACTGACGACAATCGGAGCCACAAAACCTGTCACATTCATTGCCCGAGCGATCGCGTTCGCCCGGCGCTCTTGGTCGTGGGCAATGCTGTAGATGTTGTTGCCCAATCCAGGGGCATTCCACCGCTGCGTGTCGGGGTCAATAAACGACCGCGTGCGTGCCCAAACGATCGCTTCCGCACCGGTCATCCCCAACGCCTGCGCTTCCTGCAGCCAATCGATATAGCCGCCTCGATCTAATGCGGCGAGCGGCGCCTGGTTGGCTAAATCAATACCGTTGAGTAGTTCTTCAGGGGAGAGCGTGAGGCCTTTTGCTTGGGCCTTTTGGCTTAAAAGTTGGGTTTGCTGTTGCAGTCTTTTGAGCTGTTTGGCATCGGCCTCTTCCGGCGTGCTGGCCCCGTGCTGATAGGAGAAAGTGCCGAGGTTCCAAACTTGGTTGCCCGGATCGGTGTGGCCAAAATAAGCCGGATTTTTATGGCCTTCTGGGGTGCGGGTGCCTTCGGCACTGCCCACGGCGCGTGCCACCAGAGAGTCAGTGCCGCCCTCAAAAAGACTCTGAATACTGTCCCAAGAATAGGGTTGGGGGGTTGGGGGAGCGACTGCCACCGTTGGGGTGTCCAAACTGACTGCGGGCTCGGCTGCTACCGGCCCCTCGGCATCCAACTCCAGCCGAGGTTTGAGATCGAGACTGAGGGCTAAGAGATCATCGATTTCCTCAGGGGGATAGAGGTTGAACGCGTCTACCGGTGGCGGTGCCGCCGTCACGGCAGCCGGGGTTGGCCGGGGGGCGGGGGCCGGCGGCGGGGCTGGCAGCAAAGCTTCTACCGATGGGCTGTTGCCTAAAGCCAGCGCATCAATGCCGCCATAAACGCCTGCGGGCCACGTGGTATCTCCTGACATGGGAGGATTTTCAGCCCCGGGGGGGACCGGCAAGGGGGCATCGGCGATCGCCGCTTCCTATCACTTACTCCAAACTGGTTTACGAGGAGATACAGCTAAACGCGATGATATCGGTTATTTGCGAACAAAGCGCGTCAAAATTACAACTAATCCACCGCAAAAAATAGTTTT
>CALCPB010000546.1 GCA_937897665.1 uncultured Halomicronema sp.
AAACCGATGCGGCTCTCGGGGATGCTCAGGTTCAGCACGGTCAGATCCGTTTTGGCCCCAATGGAGACAAAAAACACTGTTGCGAAGAGGGCAACTAGAGGATCACAGGCTTTTTCCAACGCCTTAGTAGCTTTGGTATCGCCTAAGATAATGCCCGCCGCAAAACAGCCCAGGATTTCTTCGAGGCCAATGGCGCGCGCTACCAGCGCCATCACTGATAAAAAGATCATGGCCCCGATGAGGACGCTGTAGCGGTTGTTGAGTCGATCAAGAAAGTTGATATAGCGAGGCCCAAAGGTTTTGTTGAGGGCGCTCGCGGCGGCGACAAACAAGGTGGCACTGACGATAATGCTCAATACACTCGCAACCTCTACCGTGCCATGCTCAGCAATGCCAATCGCCACGGCCAAAATGGCAATCCCCAGAATGTCATCTAGGACGGCCGCCCCCAAAATAATTTGACCTTCCTTCGTATTCAGCACTCCCATGTCTTGCATGATGCGAGAGGTAATGCCAATACTGGTGGCCGTGAGCGCGGCGGCGGCAAAGAGCGCGGAGATGACGGTTAAGTCAAAGAGCGCGGTTAATCCCCAAAAAACAGCCGCCATCGGCAAAACGACCCCGGCAATTGCGACCGATGCCGCCTGCGGACCCACTTTTAGCAGTTCTTTGAGATCAGCCTCTAAGCCGATTTTGAACAACAGCACCCCCACCCCAGTGGCCGCATACTCATTGGTCAAAATGGTGACTGGGCCCGCAAAAATTGCTTGAATCGTTGCCGAGTCACTACCGGTTATGAGCTGCACTGTGGCCACGGCCCAATCAGCTACGGGGCCACCATTACCCAGCATCAACAGCTGTATCCCCGAAACGCCCAGTAGGAAACCGGCAATGAGTTCTCCCAACACCTCAGGCAGACCGATGCGAACGGCGATTTCACCAAAGACTTGAGCCGCGAGAAAAATCACAATGGTGGTCAGCGTCACGGCGATGGCTAATGCCTTGGCATTGGTTTCACCATCGCTGCCACCGGCCACCGCCAAGAGTCGGGCAACTGGGTCGCTGAGGCCAGAACTGCCCCAGTCAGCAAGCAACAAAGTGGATAACAACATGTTGGAAGTTGGGTATTAAGGATGAATCAAGGCCCACCAGCCAGTGCTCTGGACTGATGATGGGTGTTCAAATGCAATCTGAATGGGCGCTAGGAACCCTCGGGGGTGACTGTTTTAGGCGTGAGTTGCAAATACAGTCCGGGGACGACCAGCAAGGCAATGAGCGTGGCAGAAAGCAGGCCGAAAATAATCGCCATGCAGAGGGGAAACCATTTGGCATCGCTCAGCGCCAGCGGCAGGAGCCCGATGACAGTGGTAAAGGAGGTGGTCACAATGGGGCGCAGGCGATCGCTAGCCCCGAGCGCCGCCGCATGGCGCACGTCATAGCCTTGGCGGCGGCGTTCGTTCATGGTGTCCACCATGACGATGGCATTGTTGACGACGATGCCGGTGAGGGAAATAATGCCAATCGCCGCCGGAAAAGAGAACGGTAGATTGAGCAAGACGTAGCCAAAAATTGTGCCAATGAGCGCAAAGGGAATCGTCAGGATGATGATCACGGGCTGGGTGTAGGAGCCAAACTGCAGCACCAGTACCGAAAACACGAGAAAGATCGCGACCACCAACATCTGCCCGGCAGAGCCAAACGTTTCACTACTGGTGTCAGCATCGCCGCCAAATCGATAGGTATACCCCCGCGGCCAGCGGACGGGATTATCGGCATCCGCCGGGTCATACTGCATGGCCGCCAACTGAGGCCCCAGCTGGGTTAAGATTTCGCTGTCAAAATACCCCTGCCCCGGCATCACCTTGGCTAGGACGGTGACGCTGCGCTCCGTATTGCGATGGGTGATCGACAACGGCACCGCTCCCGGTACCGGCTCTAACAACGCCTCGGCGGGCAGCGCCTCACCGCTGGGCGTCACAAATCGGATCGTGGCAAATTCATCCAGTCGGGAAGGCCCGCCAATGTCGCCCTGGCGCGAGGGCCACTGGGTACTGAGTCGAATTTCTAAGTCTTCTTCGCCGCTGCCAACGGAAAAGTCGCCCACGTCGTTATCAATCATCAGATACCGGCCTTGGCCGCCTAAATCGGCTTGGCTGAGGCCATAGAAATCGAGGGCTTCGCGTTTTGGCACTAGTTTGTAATCCTCACGCAAATTGCCCAGATCATCGCGCACGTCCATCGTGCCGGGAATCTCTCGAAGTGCCTGCTGCACTTGAGCCGAGATGTCTCGCAAGGTTTGTAGATCTTGCCCATAAAGTTCCACTTGAATCGGGTCTTCGCCGCCGCCGGTGCGCTCGTACTGCACCGCTAAAATCGCCCCCGGATAGTCTCGAATGATGGTGTCGTTCAGTTCTTGTCGCAGCTCGCGGACGTACTCAAAGGAGTCGCGTTGACGCTGCGATCGCGGCACGAATAGGGCCGATAAGCCGACAAAGTAATCGGCGTTGACGGGCTTAATTTCACTAGATGCGACCAAATTGCTGCGCTGCCCGACCAGTTTGACCACATTGGCGAAAACGGTTGCTCCGTCAGGGTCGTGGTAATGGCGCAGCCGGTCACCGATGCGATCGGCGACTTCTTGAGAACGGGTCAAAGTGGCGGCAGGCGGCAATTCGACATTGATACTCAACTTGCGGCCTTCGGTATCTGGGAACAACGCAAACGGCAGCTGCGTAAACAAGACAATGGCGCACACAAATAGCGTTAGGGTACCGGCGGTCCACCACCGCGCCACGTGGCGATTGGGAACCGTCGTCTTTAAACTCCACTGCGTGAATTGAGCCGATGTTTTCTCGGTCAGGCGATCGACAAAGGTCTGGCTGTGTTCTGTGGTTTGCCCCCGATCCATTAAAAACTTGGATAAGGGGACGACGATTATCAGCGCCACGATATAGCTCAGCACCAGGCAGGTAATGGCACTGATGGGAATCAGGCGCACAAATTTGCCCATGGTGCCGGCGATCGCCATCAAGGGGGCCATCGCCAAAATGGTGGTCAATTGGCCCGAAAATGACGGCGCGGCGTAGGTCTTTACGGTTTTGATCGCCGCTGTCGCAAAACTCAGACCCTGGTTATAGATGCCATCATGCATGCCCTCCAGCATCAGAATAAACACGTCAACGAGCAGCCCCAAAGCCAAAATCATGCCGATCATGACCATGCTGTTGAGGGTGTATCCCAGGGCCCAAAGGACAAACGTTGCACCGGCAAAGGTCAGGGGAATGGCTAATCCGGCAATCAGGGCCTCACGCCAGGTCAGGGCGACGAACAAAATGGCAAATACGCAGAGTGAGGCCTGCAAGACGTTACTGCCCAGATTGTTGAGTTCATCGCGGATTTTATTGGCATCATTATTGAGAATGCGGTAGTCCATACCATGGGGCCAGAGTTCTGGGTCGCTACGGGCAGCTTCCATCGTGGCGATCGCATCGGCCACCACTTGACTCGTATCGCTGCCGGGCACCTTGACCACATCCAACGTCACCGTGGCCCCAAAGTCATCGCCCTGCCAGCTCACATCAGCGCGATTCGTTTCTCGCTCTAGCCCCTGATAGACGTCAGCCACTTCGGCCAACCGCACCAGGCGAGCGTCATTGAGCCGAGCCACGGGCAAATTCTTTAAATCTGCCAGGGTGCGAAAGCGACCATAGAGGCGAACCTGTGCACCGATTTCGTCATCGCGCACCAGATCCCAAGACGTGTCGATGTTGCCGCCCTCAATGGCGTTACTCACCTGGGTCGCTGCGATGCCCAGAGTCGTTAAACGACTGGGCCGCATCTGCACATGAACGACATCGTCCCGCCGTCCTGACAAGTTCACCTCTCTAACATTTTGGACCGACTCGAGCTGCTCTTGTAAGTCTTCAGCCACCTGGCTCAGCAGGGTGATATCTAGCCCGTCCCCCACCAATGCCAGAGAAAGAATGGGGGCATCTTGCTGCGATAGCTGCTCAAATTCGGGTTTTTCTCGCCCGGTGGACTCCAGCGGTAGTTCGGGTTCGGCATCGTCGAGTTTGCCGCGCAGCTGTTGAATGGACTCCGCGACCGGCGATTCCGCCTTAAACGCCACGTTAATGATTGAAAATGAGTTAAAGGTGGCGCTAGTAAAGTCATCCAAGCCTTGGAGACTTTTGATTTCCGTCTCGATCTTGTCGGTTACCTGATTTTCGAGGGTTTCGGCATCGGTGCCAGGCCACACAGTGGTGATCAGCGCTCGGGCAATTTTGATGTCTGGGTCACCCTCCTTCACCATAGAGAAGTACCCCATCAACCCGCCCATCAGCAACAGGAAACACAAGAGAATGGCGAAAATCTGACGGGTGAAAAAGAACGTCATCCAAGCCGGTACCGGCTTAGTGCGGCTGGCGGGGGACTGAGAATGAGAGGCCGATTGACTGTCAGCGTGAGGCTCTGGCGATTGGCGATCGGGCTCAAGCGGAGACGCTGTCTGTTGGTTCATTGTCCGTTCTCCTGCGTGATGACTTCAACGGGGCTGCCATCCACTAAGCGGTTTTGACCTTCAATGACGATCAGTTCACCCGGTTGCACCCCAGAGAGAATTTCTACCCCGGCGGCGCCTTCTACCCCCTGATTGACCAGACGCTGCTGCACCGTCCCATCCGCCTGGTTGACCACAAACACATAGGATTCCTGACCTCGCACCAAGACTGCGCCGAGGGGCACTAACACGGCATCGGGCTTAGCCACCGTTTCAATCCAGACGTAAACTCGCGCCCCGACCTTCAGATTGCGCACCTGTTGAAAATCGCGAATCGCCACCTTTGTGCCCCGTCCTCCCGGTGTTTGGGAGGGACTCACGGAAAAGACCTGGCCTTGACTGCCCTGCTGTTGGGCTAGCCCTAGTAGATCTTGCTGGCTGGCTCCACTGGCTTGGGCAGTACTCACGGCTTCTTCTAATACCACATAAGCGCGCTGGCCCGGGCGGACCAAGTTCGCGGCATTGGCTTGAATTTCTAATTCGACTTCATAGGTGGCAGGGTCGACGACCACGATTGGGGCCGTTTCTGTCACCGCTTGCGGATCGCTGGTATCGAGGTATTGGGTGCTCCAGTATTCGCCCTCTTGAATATTCATGTAGGCAATCACGCCATCAATGGGGGCAATGAGCTGCGTGTCTTCGAGATCCACATTGACTTGATTGCGGCGGGCCTGAGCCGCCATAATGGCCGACTCTGCTGAACTAACGCCATCCGCCGCTGAACGGACGCTCTGCTGGGCCGTTTTGAGGGCGGCTTGGGCCTGGTCAACGCGATTGCGATAGGTGTCGCGATCGCTCTCCGCCACTGCCCCCTGCTCAAACAGGGATTGATAACGCTGCAGTTCGGTTTGGGCTAACGCTAAGTCAGATTCAGCCCGCTCTAAATCGGCTTGGGCTTGTAGTCGGGCCGCCTCTGATTGGTCGCGCTGGTTAATCGCGACTTGAATATCGGCGTTGGCGGTCTCAATGCTAGAGCTTTGGCGGCGATCATCAATGGTGGCTAGCAGCTGCCCTTGGGTCACGAAATCACCCTCCCGTAGTCCCACCCCGTTGATTTTGGCCACATAGGTAATGTCGCCATTGGCGTAGAAGTTGAGCACCCGTAACCGGACTGGCAATGACGTGCCTTCATCAAAGACCCACCCCTGGGCCAAGCCAGTTGCAGCGCGGGTTACCCGAACGGGGAGACGGGCTTGGGGGGTGGTCTCTGTGGTTGCATCTGTGGGCGAAGTGGTGAGTCCGGTATAGATTCGCCAACCCACCAACCCAGCGATAACCAGCATGATCAGAGCAATCACCGGCCAGGCAGACTTGCCCGGTGGCCGCTTAGCAGGGGCTGATTCTGGGGCATTTTCTGGAGTTGGTGGAGCCGGATCTGGGGTTTGCGGAGCCGGATCTGGAGTGTGCGAATTTGCTGCTGTAGAGGAGGTCTGAGGCATCATAGATGCTTGGAAACGAGGATGTTCAGCGTTCATAAACAGGGTCTCCAGACAACAATGGAAGGTCAATTACCCGCTAGCGCCATCGCCAGAAAACTTAATGGAGCGACGTGTCTAAAATGTCTGCAAAGCGTTTCAGGCGTTTTCTCTGCTTGAGAAGAATCTATGTTTTGCAAGCTTTGACAGCGTTAGAATGGCTTAAATGTGTTTATTCTTTATTGCCGCGCTACGTTTCAAGTTTGCTAAAAGCAGCGTTTATATATCAGTCTTAAACAGCAAACTCAATGTTCACTCTGTACGGCCGCAAGGACTTTTGCAGCAGCGTCGTCATCGCGGCGACATCAAGCGATTCCATCTGATTTAGGAAAGTCTTAATTTCGCTAAATCGGTTAGACAAAATCTGATCAACATCGAGGTTAATCTCAAACTGGGCTTTGTTGAGACCATGACTGAGCCGGTTGTCAACCAGGGATTCTAGTTGCCGGTCGTAGGTCAGCCAGGCATATCGCGACGGGTTAAAGACTCGAGTACTAGACCAGGATTTTCCAGGGAACTCCCACACCTGCGTAGCGAAAGAACGATTGGAAAGATCGGTCTGCTCAGAGGCTTGAAGGGTGATTTTGATTGCCCCTAAGTCGGCCAAAATTTGGAGCAATTCTCTTTTGCGTTCTTCAAAGAGATACGTAAAGTAGCTGTCAATCGGGTAATAGGTGCTTTTCCAGCGAGGCAATAGATGTTGGCGATACAGGCCATTAGGTTGTGGGTGCATCGCTGGAAATTGCAGCCCCTGGCAGCCCGAACCATAGTGGCTGGGGGTGACCATCGCCTCATACCACTGGTCTACTTTGATCTGGCTCAAGGCATCTAAAAGCGTCCGACAGTCTCGCTGGCGCTTATGGATGGAATACCCTGGGGTGTGGCCGGGTTGGGCTTGGTCAAACAGCATGTAAGCCACCCAAAGCACAGCATCAGCTTGGTTGGGCAAGGACAGGGCTGCCAGCATTACCGGATCGTTAAAGGTGC
>CALCPB010000547.1 GCA_937897665.1 uncultured Halomicronema sp.
AATAATATTTGACAGCGGTGATTGCGATTGCGCCAAGGCAGCGCCTCCATCTGCCGTAATCGTTATGCTTGCATCCTTTTTCCACAGGGTGTGAGTAACTGGGTTTATGCTTGTGCTGTACAATGCATTCGCGATGGTTAAAAGTCAGGTGAAGTTGCTCTAGTGACGCGCTAGCAAGACTTTGGCCAGAGGATAACCGTGTGTCTAAGAACACAACTGCCGTATCAAGCCATGGGTGAGCTGCAAACACTATCTGTCATGGGGTTGCCTCTCCATGCCGGTAATCATTACGAAGATTGGCTGCTCCTCCGCTATCAGCAAGGGCTAGGCACCCATGTGGTGACTCTGAATGCTGAAATGGCGATGCAAGCTGATCAAAATCCGTCCCTCAAAGCCGTCCTGCAGCAAGCTGATCTCGCGATTCCTGATGGCGCGGGGATTGTGCTTTACTTTCGCGTCAAGGGCACACGGGTGAAGCGCTGTCCAGGGATTGAACTGGCCGAGGCGCTGCTGCAAAAACTCCAGCCCGACCAGCCGGTTTTTTTCCTGGGGGCAGCACCGGGCACGGCTGATCAGGCGGCACAAAATTGGCAAGCGAAGAAACCTGATTTAGCGATCGCCGGTATTCAAAACGGTTATTTTTCTACACAAGAGCTGCCCGCTTTGGAAAACCGCCTGCAAAAGCTGCAGCCCGCCGTCATTTTGGTGGCGCTGGGCGTGCCTCGTCAAGAGTTTTGGATTGCTGAGCGGCGATCGCTGTGTCCCCACGCGATCTGGATTGGGGTCGGTGGCAGCTTTGATATTTGGGCAGGCACCAAAGAACGTGCGCCGGCCTGGTTTTGCAACAACCATTTGGAATGGCTCTATCGGCTCTATCAAGAACCCTGGCGCTGGCGGCGCATGCTGGCCCTACCGCAATTTGCTTTCCGTGCCCTGACCTATCCGGGCTAAACCGAGCGCACACGGTCAATCATTCTGATATGACAAAAGCGGGGGAGTCACTCAATGACTCCCCCGCTTTTGCAATTAGCTGATACGTGACTTAATTGCTCTAGCTGGCCGGGGCTTCGCTAGCAGGGGCTTCGCCACGAGCGGCTGCCGCCTCATCAGGATGAATGTTGAGTCGAGTCAAATTGACCCGACCGCGATTATCTACCTCACGAATTTTGACCACAACTTCATCGCCGACGGAGACTTCATCTTCAACTTTATTGACGCGATAGTCAGCCAGCTGTGAGATGTGAATCATGCCATCTTGGCCCGGTAGAAATTCGACAAAAGCGCCGATGGGAATAATCCGTACCACTTTGCCCAAGAAGACATCGCCAGCAGAGGGCTTAAAGACGATCGCTTCAATCATCGATTTAGCGGCTTCGCCTTTCTTGCCGTCCAAAGAAGACACGGTAATGGTGCCGTCGTCAGAGATATCTACCTTGGCGCCGGTCTGCTCGGTAATCGACTTAATCTTTTTACCGCCGGGGCCAATCACCATCCCAATCATGTCGGGATCAATCTTAAAGGTGAGCAAGCGTGGGGCAAAGGGCGACAGAGCTTCGCGGGGTTTCGCGATCGCCTCCATCATCGATTTAAGAATGTGCAGACGAGCGGGCTTCGCCTGATGGATGGCTTTGGCAATGACTTCAACGGAGAGGCCCGTGATCTTCATATCCATCTGCAGGGCTGTGATCCCGGTCTCGGTGCCGGCCACCTTGAAGTCCATATCGCCCAAAAAGTCTTCGATGCCCTGAATGTCGGTGAGAATGCGCACTTCGTCGCCTTCTTTAATCAGACCCATCGCCGCGCCGCTGACCGGTTTGGTAATCGGTACCCCGGCATCCATCAGGCCTAGTGTCGAGCCACAGACTGAGCCCATAGACGTCGAGCCATCGGAAGAGAGCACCTCCGAAACAACGCGGATGACATAGGGAAAATCTTCTTTTGGAGGCAACACGGGTACTAAGGCTCGCTCGGCTAACGCCCCGTGGCCGACTTCGCGACGACCGGGCGATCGCATGGGCCGCGTTTCACCTACCGAGTAAGGCGGGAAGTTGTAGTGATGGAGGTACCGCTTCTCATCATCCGGATGCAAATCATCCATCATTTGAGCATCGCCAGAGGTGCCTAGCGTGACCACCGACAGCACCTGCGTCAGGCCGCGTTGAAATAGGCCTGTCCCATGCACCCGTGACGGCAACAGGTTAACTCGCGAGCTGAGCTGGCGCACTTCGTCTAGCTTGCGGCCATCAATACGCACGCCCTCTTCGACAATCTGTTTCCGCATCAGCTTCTTCGTGATGCCTTTGTAGGTGTTGCCCAATGCCTTGGGGTTTTGCTCTACGGCTTGACGTACGGGGTCATCTTCCGGCTTCGCCGTGATTTCTGCTGAAATCTCGGCTTTGACAGCGTCGAGCTTGTCGTCGCGCTCTGGCTTCGGCGCAAATTCGGTCAGGATGGCTTTGACCGGTTCGGTGGCCCGCTCTGCCAAAAACTGCTCTAGGGTGGGATCGACCTCAGGCTTAGTGGCAATGACTCGCTCAATGCCGAGTTCAGCAATCAGCTCATTCTGCGCTTTGATCAGGTCTTGTACGACTTCATAGCCAAAGTCGATGGCTTCAACCACGTCCTGTTCGGGAAGTTGATTGGCCCCCGCCTCGACCATAATCACGCCGTCTGGAGAACCGGCCACGATCAAATCGAGATCGCCTTTCTCAATCTCTTCGTAAGTGGGGTTGATGACAAAATCATCGCCCAATAAGCCCACCCGCACCGTCGCCATTGGACCGTTGAAAGGAATTTTGGCGATTAGAGTTGCGACTGAAGCACCCGTGGCTGCAAGCACGTCGGGCGGCACTTGCTCGTCCATCGACATTGTGCTGGCAACAATTTGAATATCGTCTCGTAACCAACCCGGAAAGAGGGGCCGCATGGGGCGATCAATCAATCGACTGGTCAGCGTAGCTCGCTCCGGAGGGCGACCCTCGCGACGCAAAAAACCGCCTGGAATGCGCCCAGCGGCATAAAGTCGCTCTTCGTAATCAACCAGTAATGGTAGAAAATCAATGCCTTCTCGGCCAGTGGAGCGAGTCGCGGTCACGAGGACTGAAGTTTCGCCGGACTCAATTAACACCGACCCGCCCGCTTGGGGAGCCAATAATCCCACTTTAAGTCGAATATCCCGTCCATCAAAGGATATCGACTTGTCAATTTCTTGCATGGACTACTTTATCCTTGTTTTTTCTCTCTTTTGTGTCGCACTTATCGTAGCACTGTTGCCGACAGGCAAATTCTCTCTTCTAAGACTGTTACAGCACAACTTTTATGATCACTCTGTAAAGCTAGATTAAGCTGGCTGAATAGAGAAGGTTGAAAATGATTTTGAGACGGCTAATCCCTTTCTGTATAAGAGATCTGGGTATCTTGCGTGGCTCTTAAAGATGAGTTTTAAGGTCCATGACTCAAAAAGTTGAATCCGTTTTTTGTCAGTTTGATGAGGGCTTTTGTCAGCACTCGACGACACTAACCAGGCTGTGGTGAAGTGGTCAATGCAACGCTGAGAGTGGGGGTAAATATACTGACTGGGTGTTGCTTTGAGGAAAGGCTGACGTTGAGTGAAATATTGGGAAATCGGCTCATCTGCTGGATGCTTGTCTATCTAGAAAAATTGGTTTTCATCACTCGGATGTCTGGAGCACACAGCTAGAAGACGGTTCAACCGCATGATTTAAGCTGACCCCTGGTATAGCAGATCAGCGCTGGCTAGCCATCAATGCCCCGCCGCCGCGACCTGCCGTGGCCTAATGCGGCTGACGGCAACAAAGCACATCAGATCTGGAGAGTGTCAATGGGAGTGATAGGTTGTCTTTGATAAAGCGCGACATCTGTCAGATCGGTCTTGAGCTAGACAGTGTTTGAATCGGTATCACATCGCGGTTCGCCTGATGACCCGATGCTACCGTGGTTTCTTGGGGGCGGCGATGACTCGTAAGAGCCGAGATTGGTACATCATAATTGGATGTTAAAGAGGTTGCCCATGCCTTTGATCGAGTTGCTGCCGGACCAGAGGAGCCCCTGATCAATCAAGATGATTGAATGCAAAACAGCGGTTTGCGGGTTTGTCTAGTCAGTCTGCTGGGTTTGGCAGATGGCATTTAAGCGTAAGGCCATAAGTTAAAGTATGAAAATTTTAGTTACCGGCGCTGCCGGATTTGTCGGGTTCTTTGTCTGCCAACGACTGCTCAAAGATGGTCACACCGTCTGTGGCATTGACAACCTGAACGACTACTACTCGGTGCAATTAAAGCGCGATCGCCTCGCGCAGCTGATCGCTCAGTCGAATTTCATCTTTCAGCAGCTGGATTTAGACAATCGTGCCGGCATGGGAGCTCAATTTGCCCAAAATGCCATCACCCACGAGATAACTCTG
>CALCPB010000548.1 GCA_937897665.1 uncultured Halomicronema sp.
GATTGCTACCGCCGATTCTGAATGACACCTTTGGGACGCCCTGCAGCTGGATTTCCGATACGGCGGGACTTCTCTGCAAGGTGGTGCCTGCCGATCAGGGATTGCCGCCAGTGCCGCCGTCGGTGCCGGATGGCCCCCGCGTCGAGCAAAACCTGGGCCGCACTGCCCCCGTCCGCACTTACACCAATCTGCTCGAAACCCCCGCCTATGAAGCTCTGTTTGAGCACTATCTAACGTCAGTACTGGTGCGGGTTGATCTGACGGGCAATCGCACCGACTTGACCCCGCCCCAGCTGATTGCGTCGGCCACCGCCTCCCCCGACGGCGACTGGATTTTGCTGCGAACGATGCAGCGTCCCTTCTCCTATCAGGTGCCGGCGCGGCTGTTTCCAAGACGCATTGTCGTGATCGACGCAGCCGGGCAAGAGGTCTATCCGGTCGATGAGTTAGCGCTGGCGGATGACATTCCGGTGACGTTTGATTCCGTGCGCCAGGGCCGCCGCATTACCGGCTGGCGTAGCGATCACCCGGCAACGCTGTATTGGGTCGAAGCGCTAGATGAAGGCGATGCTAGTCAAGACGTGCCACATCGTGATGCCGTCTTTACGGTGACAGCGCCATTCGACGCTGCACCGCAGCTGTTGTGGAAAACTCAGCTGCGCTACAACAGTATTTTTTGGGGACATAACGGCTTTGCCTTAGGCACTGAAGCTTGGTACGACACGCGCCGCGTTCGAGGGTGGCAGCTCGATCCGAGCGATCCCAATCAGGCTCCCGTGCTGTTAACCGACCGCGACTACCAAGATCGCTATAACGCTCCGGGTCAGCCCCTAACCCAGCCCGGCCCTTACCATCGTCAGGTCTTAAAGTTTTCCCCTGATGGTGAAAGCCTCTATCTGAGTGGACGCGGTGTTTCGCCAGCGGGCGTTTATCCTTTTTTAGATCGCTGGCACCTGGCAACCCAAGAAAAAACGCGCCTGTGGCAGGCTGCTGATCCCTATTACGAGGCGATCGCCAGTTTGCTAAACGATGAGGGCACTCAAATTATCACCCGCCGCGAGTCGCCTCAGGAACCGCCTAACTATTGGCAGCAAGATTTGACGACAGGGCAGACTGCCCAACTCACAGAATTCACTGATCCCCGGCCTTGGTATCGTGACCTGCAGCCCGAAGTCATCCGCTATGAGCGAGCCGATGGTGTCATCCTCTCTGCGACCCTGTATCTGCCGCCCGGATATAGTTCTGAGACGGATGGTCCTCTGCCAACGTTGCTATGGGCCTATCCTCAAGAGTTTAAAAGTCGGGATGCGGCCTCCCAAGTCACCACCGCTGAAAATGCCTTTCGGCGACCCTATGCCTACGACGCCCGCTTTTTGCTAACCCAAGGCTATGCTGTCGTCATGGGCCCCACCATGCCGATTATTGGAGAAGGGGATCAAGAACCTAACGACACTTACATTGCGCAGCTCACCCAAAGCGCCGAGGCGATTGTGAATTATTTGATCGAACGAGGCATTAGCCAGCCTGGTGGCCTGGCGATTGGTGGGCACTCCTATGGCTCGTTTACCGCCGCCAATCTGCTTGCCCACACCGACCTGTTTGCTGCCGGTATCGCTAACAGTGTGGCCTACAACCGCAGCGGACGTTTTGGGAGACGACTGACACGTAGCTGCTGATGTCCCCCTTTACCTATGCCGCCAACATCAACGAGCCGCTATTGTTGATTCACGGTGGCAATGACGACAATACAGGGACGTATCCTCTGCAGAGTGAGCGCCTCTATGGGGCGATGAAAGGGCTGGGGGGCACTGTGCGATGGGTCGAGCTGCCGCTTGAGGGCCACGGCTACCAGTCTCGTGAGGCGATCGGGCATGTGCTCTGGGAGATGAAGCGCTGCGTCGAGGAGCTCGGCATGCGGCTGCTGTGTCTTCCGACGCACTTCATGGACACCAT
>CALCPB010000549.1 GCA_937897665.1 uncultured Halomicronema sp.
TTCGGGGGTTTGACCTGGATTACGCAGACCTGGCTCAAGTCGTTGTGAACTGGATGCAAATTCCTCAACCGTGGGTGTTCTCAGAGGGTGACAACCCACCTATAACTCTTGTTTCATGAGGTCTAGAGCGTCAAACCCCCGCTTAAAATAGAGCCGTTTATGGCGCTTGAGGGCGATTAGCGGCAGGACAAAATCTGCCCATAAAACCATCGAAAAGAGCCAGGCAGAGCCATAGAGACCGACCTGAAAGTCACTGGTTCGCGGCGGTTCATCCAGGTGTTCTGGGATACGAGCCGCATAGCCATCGACCTGGATATCCCGTAATCGGTATCCCGCTAAAGTCGTCATCGTATAAGCCACCATGACCAACAGTAATAGCGCCTCAAAGCGGCGATCGTTCACTCGGGTATGTTCCAGATGGTAGCCCGAGGTTTTCAGATCCTTAAACATCTGTTCGATGCCCCAGCGCGCCCGATATAGAGTCAAGGCGAGTTTCAACTGCGGCAAATTCGTCAGAATGTACCAAGGTTCTTTGGGGCCTTTCCCTCGATAGCGACGCTTCCAATACACCGCCAAATTCAGGGGGCCAATGTCATCTTCTTTGTTGCAGAACACTGGGGTGTAAAAGCGCGACTGGCCAGGTTGAAAGCCTTGGCTGCCTACCGTTTCATAATCGGCTTCCAGGGTTGTCTTAAAGTGCAGACTTTTCCGTTGTCTGAGACAGAAAGAAATCCCTCTTGAGGTGAGCCAATCTGCCAGCTTCGGGCTGTGAAACTCTCGGTCTCCCAAGATGAGCACTGGGTACTTCTTAGACTTAAATAATCGTAAAACTTGCTTGATTAAACGTTTTTGACCAACTAGAGAGCTGTTGCCACGGTGGTCAATTTGCTCAAAATAGAGCGGTAGGGCATGAGTTCCCCAAATCACACTCGCCATGAACACATTGTGCTGTTGCCATTGAGTGCGGTCAATTGCCACAATCCAAAACCCATGATGCTTGGATTTAAGGTGTTTGAGATGGCGGCGTTGTTGACGATTTAAGGCCGTCCCCCCTTCCACTTGTCGAATCCAATATTTGAGCAGGGGAAACCAAAGGAGTTTGACCGTTAACTGAGGCAGCGCGAGAAATCGCTGGAGATTTCTCAGGCGACTTTTTTTTGAATCGGTTGTGGAAAGACGCTGGCCAGCTTAGACAGGGTGACGCAGCGATGGGTTTGTATCAATAGCAACAGCAGTTCTAAAGTCAGATACTGGCTTTCGCTCAGATGCTGACGGAGGAGCGTTTGGTAGAATGGAGGCAACATTTTTTTGCTTTGGGGGGAGGAAATCTCCCCTATTTTTTTTGCCGCTCCATTCTCTCAAACTATCGCTATGTATAGATGAGAAGGAGGTTGTCACCCTTTAAGGTTAATGCATTGCAGCGGACGAAAACTGACTGGTGATCGGGAGTGCAGAAATTAAGCGATTGCCAGTGTGCTGAATCACCCCTATAGAACCTATTTGAGATCTCTAAGCATTGGCGGCTAGGCGCTTGAGCATCAGTCTGATGAAACACAGATTGAGTTGAGCGGTCGCATGGTCGAGGGTGCGCTCAAAGTTCTTCACCAAGCTCTTGCAGCGTTCCATCCAAGCATTGGAACGCTCGACCACCCAGCGAGCCTTGACCGGAACGAATCCCGTTTGACCCGCTGCCCCTTTCTCCGCTTGGGACGGCTTGGGGGAAAGTTCAAACTGAATCTTGCTCATGATTTGGGGATACACCAGCTCCAGGGCGGACTGTAAGGTGTCGGGATGATAGCCGTGGTCGAGCAAGAGGGTGGTTTTGGGCAGATGCGCAGGCTTGGCACGGAAATAATTAAGGTTCTGCGTCAACATCGCAATCAAGCCGGCATCATCGGAGACGTTGGCAGGAGTGCAGTGCGTGAAGAAGGGAAAGCCTAAACTGTCAACGGCCAGATGTCGTTTGATGCCGTTCGTCGCTTTGTAGAAGCAGAAACCTTTCGTCTCAATACTCGCGTTGCAGGTATTCTTCACCGCTTGCGAGTCAATCATGATTAACGTTGTCCACTGCGGCTTTTTTCCGACCTGACCCCGCACCCGCTCATGCAGAGTTGTCATCAGTTGCTCCAGCGCGCCCGCCTCGCGCCACTGCTTGTAGTGCCAATAAACCGTTGAGTAGGGCGGCAAGTCTTTAGGCAAGTCAGCCCAATTACAGCCATTTTTGAGGCGGTAAAGAATGCCATCGATAATCGCTCGATAGCTCCACTCCAGGGGGCGGGTCTGTTGCTTGGGGGGCAAGATTTCGGGCAATAACGGTTCCAGGAGTTGCCATTCGGCGTCGGTCAGACTGCTGGAATAGGCCATAACATTTAGCTTTGAAGGACAACTTCAGCTTCCCTCATAACTCAAAAGATCTCAAATGGGCTCTATAGATACGAAACACATTGTGATAAAGCTTACTGTGGTGCCAGTCCTTTAAAGATTGAATCGAACCGCTGATTAGTAATCAGCCGGTGAACCATTAGCTGACTTTCTCCAGCGGGTGAAACGGTGGCGGCAGCGGCAGACGCCTATTCCGGCCCGGTTTGAAGCAACTCCCCAGCGGTATCTGCTCACGGTTGCCCATCTCGACCAGCAGCCCGGCAATCAAGACCTAAGTAATCTCAAGGCCCTCTGCACGGTCTGCTCTCTCCAGTTGGACAGTCGCTTTCGGGCCAAGCAGAGACGGCTCAAGGCAGGGCGAACGCATACTCAAGCGTTAAGGACTTTGAGCAGGTAATCGTTGTCCCATCCAGCCTTGAGACGTTTGGCCTTTTTGCCAACTTTAACAGAGGCCTCTCTGGTCAGTAGGTTGAGCGCAATTTTGCGCATCAGGATCATATTTTCCGGAGCATGCCCCGAGCGAATCTGGGATTGGTCTTCGTCAAAGGCCACATCGAGGCACCAGTGCAGTTGGTTTTCAATGCCCCAATGACTGCGAGCCGCCAGGGCAAAGCGCTCGCTTGACATCTCCTGCCAGACTGAGCAAATAGTAGCGCCGCTCAAGGGTGGTGGGCTTACCTTCAAGGCGTCGCTCCGATTCAATCATGCCAACGCGCTTGAGCCCGCGCCAACGTTCAGCATTGAGCAAGTGCTCGACTGAGCCCAAGGGATAGTGACGGCGAATTTCCAGGCGACCGTGCCCCTTATCGAGGGTCTGATGATACTCGTGGGGAATGTCTTTGAACTGGGTCTTGATAGCCCAG
>CALCPB010000550.1 GCA_937897665.1 uncultured Halomicronema sp.
ACAGCAAAACTACTCTGCAATCCCTTTTATTAACTTCAGCACAGTAGCGATAGAATCCGCAAAGGAAACAATCAGGCAAAGTCCCCAGGATGCTCACGAATGGTGCGATCGCTAGCTGCTAAGAGTGAATCAGGCTGAGGATGAATAGAACCGCAGCTGTTTCAATCCTAAGCCTCAAGCCTAATTTTAAGTTTGACTGTCTAATTACAAGAGACCCTAAAAACGTCAAAAGGTTGCGTTGTGGTTCGTTGCCAGTCTGATCTGTTACCCCATGCCAAGATGACAAAGAAAGTCGAGACAAGTACCACCCATATCAGAAACGGCGAGAGTCGTGTAGACCCTCGCCGTTGAAAAATTTGTAGTCACCCTCAAAGCTGATGAAAATTAACGGTTCTAACGCTTGAGGAAACGGCAGCCGCCGACTGCACCCACCACGAGCAGACCGAGTAAAGAGGCGGGTTCGGGCACATCTTTAGTATCGACGCCGTTGACCGCAATCGCATTAACGTCAAACCCATCTCGGGTCGCTGCCCCTTGGGTGGTCTTATCGACCACGAGCACATAGTTAAAGATGCCATCTGGTGCGTCACCGGCATTGGTTGCACCTTGAGCCGTGTTGTAGGCGTTATCTGCGATGTTGAGAATCTCGCCCGCATAGGTCCACTGGGTCAGGTCTTCTGCCAGTGACTCCCAATTGGTGACTGAATCAAAGTTGCCGTAATAGATATCAATGCGCTCGTCATAGGATCCCTGGCTAGATTTGTTGCCCCAGGTCGTTTCCCAAATCGTTACGTCACCCGAGAAGGATTGCCCAAAGTCAAACACAGCTCGACCGCTGATGCCTAGGCTGAGAAAGTCTTTGTTGCCGCTGTAACCGTTGCTCGAATCGCTGGTCAGCTCTGGAGAACCTAATGCATTCTCAACATTGTCACGGTAGCTGGCCATGCTGGTGCCATTGTTGTCGTAGTAGACCACGTCAGTGGCATACAACTGAGCGGCTTGAGCACTGCCTGCGGCACAGATGATGCTGGTCGCGATCGCACCGGCGGGTGCCCAGCGCAATACTTTACTCATAGAAAAGGAATTTTGAGTGGCTACGGTATCAGTCATTGAAGGGATATCCTAAGCGGGAATGCGAGTTACATTTCAATCCTATGGAGTGCTCCCAACGACGGCGATGACACTTCTGCGGAACTTTTGGCTGGGCAGTCTTGGTGGCCGCTTTACAAATGCGCTCATCAGTCGCTGCTTTGTAGAGTTTTGATAATGCCGGGAGCGATTAGCCTTGGATTAATCGCCAAATAATTGGGTGAAACACTTATACCTCAAGGGTTTTTGCATTCTTCAAGGCTGTTGGCGATAAGCGATATGGCCGGTTGGTAGGATTGCTGACTGCGGCCAAAAACTGAAGAGTGGCTAGCACGTCGAGCCAGTCAAAACGGACAGCGATCGCCAAAACTCGTCACAATACGGAAAGCATTCACTGGTGAGGCCAAGTTATGACGACGGGCGTTTGGGTATTAGGAGATCAGCTCTACACCGAACAGGCAGCCTTAGCCAATCGTCAAACGGATCAATCATCTACCCCCGTGCTGATGATTGAGTCCCGCCAGCATGGGCAGCAGCGTCGCTACCACGCGCAAAAGCTAGTGCTGGTGTGGTCAGCTATGCGGCACTTTGCGGCTGAACTGCAGCAGGCCGGTTGGTCGGTGAGTTATGAAATCGCTGCAGACTTCGAGACGCCGCTGCGCCAGTGGATTCAAGACCAAAGCATCACCACCCTGCAGGTCATGGAGCCCAGCGATCGCCCTTTTGCTCAATTTCTGCAAACCCTGGACTTATCCTGCGACATCGAAATTATCCCAAACAACCATTTCCTGTGGAGTGTTGCTGACTTCAAGGATTGGGCCAGTAGCCGCAAAAGCCTCTTGATGGAAAGCTTCTATCGCGAAGGCCGCAAACGCTTCGATATTTTGATGACGGGCAAAGACCCCGTGGGCGGACAGTGGAACTTCGACAAAGAGAATCGTAAGCCCCCCAAAGGCCAACTCAACACGCCCGAACCGCTGACGTTTGCCCCAGACGACATCACTCAAGCCGTCATTGAAGCCGTTCAAAATGCCAACCTTGCCACTTTTGGAGAAATCGAGCCGTTTTGCTGGGCCGTCACCCGCGAGCAGGCACTGCAGGTGCTCGACGACTTCATTAACGTTCGTTTAACCACCTTTGGGCCTTACCAGGATGCGATGGTGACGGGCGAAGACACGATGTGGCACGCCTTGCTGTCTCCTTATTTGAACCTCGGTCTACTGCAGCCCTTGGAAGTGATCGAAGTCGTGGAGCAGGCATATCACGAACAAGACCTGCCGCTGAATAGTGTGGAAGGGTTCATTCGGCAGGTGATGGGCTGGCGAGAATATATGCGCGGTCTCTATTGGCATGTGGACGAGGAATATTTTGCTCGCAACTGGTTTGATCACGATCGCCCTCTCCCCGATTTCTTTTGGACAGGCGATACCGATATGAACTGCCTGCATCAGGTGATCAACCAGGTTAAGCGGACGGGGTACGGCCACCACATTCAGCGGTTAATGATTCTGGCCAACTTTTCTTTGATTGCGGGTTTGCAGCCGCAGGCAGTCGAAGACTGGTTCCATGCAGTTTTCATCGACGCTTACGACTGGGTGATGCAAACCAACGTGATTGGCATGGGATTGTTTGCCGATGGTGGGGTGTTGGCTTCAAAACCCTACTCCGCTTCAGCCAACTACGTGAACCGCATGAGTGACTACTGCAAGGGCTGCCGCTATAACCACAAGCAAAAAACCGGCGAAGATGCCTGTCCCTTCAACTTCTTTTATTGGGACTTTTTAGACCGCCATCGCGACAAGCTGCAGTCGCAAGGTCGCATGAGCTTTATTCTGAAGAACCTGGACAAGATGCAGCCGGAAGATCTGCAGGAGATTCGCGATCGCGCCCAGCAGTGGCATTCTGAAGCGTCAGCGTTAGCGTCTTAGACTTCAGTCACATGCTTACCAGTTTGCTGTCTGGTTCTAGACTCAAGTTCGATCCTCGCTTCTGCGCTATCGATGATATCCGCCATCAGCTCCCCGATGACCCTAAATCCCTTGCAGTAGTGGAGTTTCACCTGCTCACTCGTCAAACGCGAGAACGGTGACCTCACCGTCAGGGAGATCGAGAAACTGCTGAGCGGCGGTTTCAATTTTTTGGAGCTGGCCTAGGG